>JAGACB010000063.1 GCA_017614345.1 Lachnospiraceae bacterium | reverse complement strand
GGAGGTCTCTGTGATCCTGTAGTTTGCCAGATAATCGTCGCAGTTCTTGATCAGAGTGTTGAGCTTGGAAAGCAGCCAACGGTCCATGACGCAGAGGGACGAAGGATCCAGCGTATACTTTGTGGGATCGAACTGATCGATCTCCGCATAGAGTACATAGAATGCATAGGAATTCCAAAGGGTACCCATGAACTTGCTGCGGCCTTCGGTCACGGCATCGTCATGGAAACGGTTGGGCAGCCAGGGTGCGGAGTTGCTGTAGAAGTACCAGCGGATCGCATCTGCTCCGTGCTGCTCCAGAGCAGTGAAGGGATCCACTGCATTTCCCTTGGACTTACTCATCTTCTGTCCGTCCTTATCCTGAACATGTCCCAGGACAATGACGTTCTTATAGGGAGCCTTATTGAAGATCAGGGTCGAGATGGCAAGTAATGAATAGAACCAGCCACGGGTCTGATCCACCGCCTCGGAGATAAAGTCAGCGGGGAAGTTCTTCTCAAAGAGCTCTTTGTTTTCAAATGGATAATGATACTGCGCAAAAGGCATGGATCCGGAATCGAACCAGCAGTCGATCACATCCGGAACTCTCTTCATCAGCTTGCCGCACTTGGGGCAGGTGATGTGAACCGCATCAATGTAAGGACGGTGCAGCTCGATCTCATCCGGGCAGTCGGGGGACATGGCCTTCAGCTCTTCCTTGCTGCCGATGGCATGCTGGCATCCGCACTCGCACTCCCATACGTTTAAGGGAGTACCCCAGTAACGGTTACGGCTGATACCCCAGTCCTGAACATTCTTCAGCCAGTCGCCGAAACGGCCGCTGCCGATGCTGTCGGGGATCCAGTTGATGGTCTCGTTGTTTGCGATCAGATCGTCCTTTACCTCGGTCATCTTGATGAACCAGGACTCTCTTGCGTAGTAGATCAGAGGAGTATCGCATCTCCAGCAGAAGGGATAATCATGCTCGAACTTGGGAGCGGAGAACAGGAGGCCTCTTGCATCCAGGTCCTTTAAGATCTCCGGATCCGCATTCTTGACAAATGTTCCTGCAAAGGGAGTCTCTTCCGTCAGATCACCCTTTTCATCTACCAGCTGTACCAGGGGCAGGTCGTACTTGCGGCCTACCTTCGCATCGTCCTCACCGAAGGCCGGTGCAATATGAACAATACCGGTACCGTCGCTCATGGTTACGTAGTCATCACATACCACGTAGTGTGCCTTCTTGCCCTTCTTTGCGGCAGCTTCCGCGCTGCAGGCAAATAAAGGCTCATATTCCTTATATTCCAGATCCTTACCTACGTAGGTCTCGAGAACCGTGTAAGCAGGCTCATCATCCTTGGCCAGAGAGGAAAGCACCTTGTCGCAGAGAGCCTGTGCCAGGTAGTAGGTATTACCGTCGGCTGCAGCCACCTTTACATAGGTATCCTCGGGGTTTACGCAGAGTGCCACGTTGGAAGGCAGGGTCCAGGGAGTGGTGGTCCATGCAAGGATGTAGGCATCCTCACCGATCACCTTGAAACGTGCGATGGCAGAACGCTCCTTTACCAGCTTGTAGCCCTGAGCCACCTCGTGAGAAGACAGAGGGGTTCCGCAACGGGGACAATAGGGAACGATCTTAAAGCCCTTGTATAAAAGGCCCTTGTCCCAGATCTGCTTTAATGCCCACCATTCGGACTCGATGAAGTCATCATGATAGGTAACATAGGGGTGATCCATATCTGCCCAGAAACCGACGGTGTAGGAGAACTGCTCCCACATACTCTTGTATTTCCAGACATTTTCCTTACACTTGGTGATGAAGGGCACAACGCCGAAGGTCTCGATCAGCTCCTTGCCGTCAAGGCCAAGCTCCTTCTCCACTTCCAGCTCTACGGGAAGTCCGTGTGTATCCCAGCCGGCCTTACGGGGCACCATGTAGCCCTTCATGGTCCGGTAACGGGGGATCATATCCTTGATGGTACGGGTCAGCACGTGACCGATATGGGGTTTGCCGTTTGCTGTAGGCGGGCCGTCATAGAACATATACTGAGGGCAGCCTTCCCGCTCCTCCATACTCTTCTCGAAGATCCGCTTCTCTCTCCAGAACCGCTCGATCTCCTTCTCCCGCTCCACGAAATTCATGTCTGCCGATACTTTTGAATACATTTATCTTCCTCCGATCCGGTCATATTTTATATGACGATTCTCTATGATTTCTTTTTCGATACAGGAAAATGATCCCTGCATCCGATCGATTATTTTTTCTTTTGATGAGACTTCAGCATCTCCAGGATGATCTGTCTGCTCCGCTCGGGTAATGCCTTGCGTTCTTCCATGGTCATTCCCTCGGTGGGAATGGGCTTTCCGAACTCGATGATGATGTGAGCCTTACGGATCTTATGGAGCCCGGCGAATTTGCCGTTCCCCTCATAGATGTTCCGGGTTCCGGTCAGGGCTACGGGAAGCACGGGGCGCTTTGATTTCTCCGCCAGTTTAAAGCTTCCTGCCTTGAATTCCATCATCTCAAGATCGCTGTCCGTCTTGGTCCTGGTTCCCTCGGGACAGATCCAGAGGGATACGCCGTTCTTTAACTCCTCCACTCCGCTGTTCATGGTACGGATGGCCTTTTTGGGGTCACTCCGGTCCAGGAGCAGGCAGTGGATGTATTTCATCCAGGTCATAAATACGGGAATGTTGCCGAATTCCTGCTTGGCCACATATCCGGTATCACCCTTCATCAGCACGTAGGTGGCGATGATATCAAAGTAGCTCCGGTGGTTGCTGACATAGAGCACGGAATCACCGGCTTCGGGAATATTTTCCTTCCCTCTTACCTCGATCTTTGTGCCGCAGATCTTCAGTAAGACACCGAAGGTCCACTGGATCTGCCGGAAGGCGATCCGGTCCCGCTTCTTCGGGTCCTTTTTGCCGACGATCCCGGCATAGATCTGAACCGGGATACTCCCCGTCAGATACACAACAGCCCAAAGAATGGCTAAGTATGTTCTTATCATATATTACTTCTCCTTAAGCTCTGCCCGCGGCGGACTGCCTCAGACTCTGTGTGCCTCGTCAAGCAGCTGCTTCTTCAGGTTGTAAAGCTTCTCGGACAGATCCACATAAACGGGATGAGGATTGGTGAGACGCTGACTCTCGGGCCACAGGGTATTGATCTCTTCTCTGCAGAACTTCTGCAGTTCCATGACGGAAGGAGATTCGTATACGCAGGTACCGTTCTTGAAGACAGGCTGAAGAACTTCCTTTACCTCGAACTCGCCGGGCTTTAAGAGGGTTCTCTTCCAGGTCTCCACGGGATCGAACAGAAGCAGCTCCTCATCCGGGGAAATGACTTCGTCTGCCAAGGTGATCAGATCGGCGATGATCTTATGATCCTCCTTGCTGTAGATACGGTAAATGGTCTTGTTTCCGGGGTTGGTGACCTTCTCGGAATTCTCGGAGATCTTGATCTTGGGAATGTACTCACCCTTCTCCTCGTCATAAATGGCAGCCAGCTTGTAAACGCCGCCGAAGGAGGACCAGTCTGCAGAGGTGATCATCTTGGTACCTACGCCCCAGGAATTAATGGAAGCGCCCTGAGCCTTCAGGCTCTCGATGATCATTTCGTCCAGGTCGTTGGAAGCACAGATGAGGGCATCCGGGAAACCGGCCTCATCCAACATTTTCCTTGCACGATTGGAAAGGTAGGTAAGGTCTCCGCTGTCGAGACGGATGCCGTAGCCCTTCTGCAATGTACCCGCTTCCCGCATCTCCTTAAAGGTCTGAATGGCGTTGGGAACGCCGGACTTTAAGGTGTTGTAGGTATCCACCAGAAGGATGCAGGCGCCGGGATAGAGCTTTGCATACTCACGGAAAGCGGTCAGCTCATCCGGGAAGCTCATGATCCAGCTGTGTGCATGGGTTCCCTTGACGGGAACATCAAAGAGCTTGCCGGCCAGTACATTGGAGGTACCGATGCAGCCCGCGATCATGGCAGCTCTTGCGCCGTAGGTTCCCGCATCGGGACCCTGAGCACGGCGAAGACCGAACTCCATCACGCCGTCACCGCCTGCAGCGTGAACCACGCGGTAGGTCTTGGTGGCGATCAGGCTCTGATGGTTAATGATATTCAAAATGGCAGGCTCAATGAGCTGAGCCTCCATAATGGGTGCCACGATCTTGATCATGGGCTCTCTCGGGAACATCACGGTTCCTTCGGGGATCGCATAAACATCACCGGAAAAATGGAAGCCGTGAAGGTAGTTTAAGAACTCCTCCCGGAAGATCCCGGTGGATCTTAAATACTCAATATCCTCATAACTGAAGGAAAGGTTCTTAATATAGTCTATGACCTGATCCAGACCTGCACTGATGGCAAATCCGTTGCCGCAGGGATTGCTGCGGTAAAATGCATCAAAGACAACCCTTGCATTGCTCTGACTGTTGAAGTAGTAGCCCTGCATCATTGTCAGTTCGTAAAGATCCGTCAGTAACGTCAAATTCTGTGCTCCCATGAGTATTACCTCCTATATTAAATAACCTGATCGGAAATAACCCGATCAATTATTCGAAATCCGAAATGATATCTCTCTATCTCAATATATCTCACCGTACCGTATCACAGATATGCTTTCAAAAAGCGTATCAGTGCATCTGCCGACTTCCGGTGAGTGATCATGGACGGATGAAAATCTGCGCCCATGCCGTCCTCTTCCTTTTGAACATCAAAGTGAAATGCCACCGTATTCCGGTCTCCTGCGGCATTTCTCCGCTTTACTGCAGCCTCCACTCTGGGGAAGAGTTCATCTCCCATGATCCCGAAGGTTGCGGCGATCACTGCCTTCGGATACTTCTCACGAAGGCGGATCAAAAAGGCTTCATAGGCATCCAGAAAACGTTCCTCTCGCTCCGGAATGTTCTTGGTATAGCTCTGGTCGTTGGTTCCCAAGTTGACCACGATCACATTCGGGTCAAACCGGGAAGCATCCCAGACTTCCTTTTCGATCCCCAGGCTCTCGGCAAGGCCGGCGTCCGTATAGCGGGACACCTCCGGCATGAGCCAGTAATCATTCGGCTCATCAAGGGGCGGATCGATCCATCCGCTGATCACGCCTATGCCGCTCCAGGAAACCAGGTTATAAGCTGCGCCAAGCTCCCTTGC
>JAGACB010000062.1 GCA_017614345.1 Lachnospiraceae bacterium | reverse complement strand
GAGGTTGAAAACCCTGCCCTCAGAGAACGGATCCGGTATTTGAGGAAGCGGTTGGAAGCGTAGACAAAACAATCATAAATCATTGAATAATCATGAGATAACCATCAGTAATAAGTGGGTTATTACGGAAGCAGATCAATGGATGATCGAATCAATCCATAAGCATATCAATACACTGCAAGGAGGTACCCTCATGGAACACACCATCATTACTGGCATTCAGCATTTCGGGCCGGAACTCACCATGGAGCAGATCTCGGATCTGTATGAGAGAGCAAAGGCTGCAAGAACATTTTCCTATTCACCCTATTCGAAGTTTGCCGTAGGAGCAGCGCTCATGGGCGAAAGCGGCCGGATCTATCTGGGCTGCAACATTGAGAACGGTGCCTATTCCCCCACCAACTGTGCGGAGCGGACGGCTCTTTTCAAGGCAGTCAGCGAAGGAGAGCATAAGTTTGTGCGGATCGGTCTGATCGGCGGTTACACCAATCCGGAGAATATCGTTCCAAACTGCAATCCCTGCGGTGTCTGCCTCCAGGCACTGTCGGAATTCTGCGATCCGGATCGCTTCCTGGTCCTGATGTACTCCGGTGACGGCTCCGTGCGGATCCACACCCTCAGAGAACTTCTTCCTTATGGCTTCAACTTCATGGGGATCGGCATGATCATGGGCGGCTGATTACACTTGATTTTACGATGGGTTTCGTTTATACTGTATGGATGGTTCAGTATACTTATATGCTGATCCGTTCATACAGTATTTTTGTCTGTACGAACGGAAGAAAAGCCTTCGGGACTGATGAAAAGAAAGCTTTTCTGCCATGTGCATATCTTTTTGACGATCCCATCCGGTATGACCGAGAGAAGGATCTGGGTCGGAGGATCATGCTTTCAGTCCGTCGGGTCCGGCTGACCCGAGATACAGTTTTTTTCATACGGAGCGAAGGCTCCGAATATATCACAGGCCCGCCTCTTGCCAGGGAAGGGCTGAAAAGGAGAGTATCATGGCAGAAGAAATTTTAAAGATCGAAGACCTTGCAGTGAATGTAGGGGAGATCGAGATCCTGCACGGGGTCAATCTGACCGTGGGTCGCGGAGAGACTCATGTGCTCATGGGACCCAACGGTGCCGGAAAAACCACCCTCGGTTATGCGCTGATGGGCAACCCTAAGTATGAGATCACCCGCGGTAAGGTGACCTTCATGGGACAGGACCTTCTGGAGATGTCCGTTGAGGAGCGTGCAAAAACAGGACTTTTCCTGTCGTTCCAGACACCCATCGAGGTGCCCGGCATTTCCCTGTCCAATTTTGTGAGAAATGCACTTGATCGCAAGACCGGAGAGAAGACCAGACTCTGGAAGTTCCGTAAGGAACTGGAGAAGGAGCTGGCTGTTCTTGACATGGATCCCGCTTATGCGGATCGTGACCTGAACGTAGGTTTTTCCGGCGGTGAGAAGAAGAAGGCGGAGATCCTTCAGATGCTGATGTTAAAGCCTGAACTCTGCATCCTGGACGAGACAGACTCCGGTCTGGATATCGATGCGGTCCGCACCGTTTCCAAGGGTGTTCAGGAGTATCATGAGACAGTCGGCGGAGCAATGATCATCATTACCCATTCCACGAAGATCCTGGAAGCACTTCACGTGGATTATACTCACGTGCTGGTGGACGGAAAGATCGTGAAGACGGGAGACCGTTCTTTAGTGGATGAGATCAATGAAAATGGTTTTGAAAAATATCTGAAGTGAGAGGTTGACGCATGAAACAGAAAACTCAGGTCGATGATGTCAACCGCAGTCTCTATGACTTCAGGTATGGCTACGACGAGGAACACTATTACAAAGTCGACGAAGGTCTCACCGCCGAGATCGTGGAAACCATTTCCAAGGAAAAGAACGATCCCGAATGGATGAGAGAGTTTCGTCTGAAGAGTCTTGAACTCTACAAAAAAGCAACGGTTCCGGACTGGGGGCCTTCTTTGGACGGCCTGGACTTAGATCACATCGTGACCTATGTCCGTCCCAAGACTAAGATGACGGCAAACTGGGATGAAGTTCCCGCCGAGATCAAGGAAACCTTTGAGAAACTGGGTATCCCCCAGGCTGAACGTGAGTCACTGGCCGGTGTAGGCGCTCAGTATGACTCCGAACTTGTATATCACAACATCCGCGAGGAGGTTGCCGCACAGGGCGTGATCTATACGGATCTGGAATCTGCGCTGCACGGTCCTTATGCGGAAATGATCCAAAAGCACTTTATGAAGCTACTGCCCCCTACAGACCATAAGTTTATGGCTCTTCACGGCGCAGTCTGGTCAGGCGGATCCTTTGTCTACGTGCCTCCGGGCGTAAAGGTAGAGATCCCTCTGCAGTCCTATTTCCGTCTCAATGCCCCCGGTGCGGGACAGTTTGAGCACACCCTGATCATTGTGGATGAGGGTGCGGACCTTCACTTTATCGAGGGTTGCTCTGCTCCGAAGTACAACATCGCGAACCTTCATGCAGGTGCGGTGGAGCTCTATGTGGGCAAGAACGCCAGACTCCGGTACTCTACCATTGAGAACTGGTCCAAGAACATGTATAACTTAAACTCCAAGCGTGCGTTGGTGGAAGAAGGCGGGAAAATGGAATTTGTCTCCGGCTCCTTCGGTTCCCACGTGTCTTATCTGTATCCCATGGCCATCTTAAAGGGCAACGGCGCCAGACTGGATTACACCGGTATCACCTTTGCCGGCGAAGGTCAGGAGCTTGATACCGGTATGAAGGTTGCTCACATCGGAGAGAATACCACCTCCGTAGTCAGCGCCAAGTCCATCTCCAAGAGCGGCGGGAAGTCCGTATTCCGGAGCAGTGTGACGGTGGGTGAGAACGCAAAGAACGCCAAGTCCACCGTGGACTGTGCTTCTCTGATGCTGGACGATGAGAGCCGTTCCGACACCATCCCCGTTATGGATATCCGCAACAGCAATGCCGATGTGGGCCACGAAGCTAAGATCGGCCGCATCAGCGACGATGCGATCTTCTATCTGATGAGCCGCGGCATGTCCGAAGAGGACGCCAGAGCCATGATCGTCAGCGGTTTTGCGGACAATGTTTCCAAGGAGCTCCCTCTGGAATACGCAGTAGAGATGAACAACCTGATCCGCCTGGAAATGGTGGGAAGTATCGGATAAGAAAGGAAAATGGTATGATACAGGAACGTGAACTCATCATCAACCATTTACCTATGAAGACCTGGTATTGGTTGAAGATCAATGATAAAAATGCAAAAATAGCGGTGAAAAATGAAGATTTCCCCGCAGAGGTCCTGACAAAGGGCGGCATTGCTGCCTCCGAGGACGAAAGCTTCGCCGAGACTCTAAGCGGTATTGAAACCGGAATGGGTAAGGAATTTGAAGCGTATATTGAAAGTCAGCTCTATCTGCCGGATCTGTTTGTGGCAGAGGAGGGGAAGGATGCAGAGCTGTCCATCCGGTTTGATTATGACAGGCAATCTGCCGGTGTGGCAGGCAATGATGCCGACGCTGCAGATGATGCAGCAGTTCCGGCAAAGGGACAGGCCCTGAATCTGTACCACGTTGTGGCAAAGAAGGGCAGTAATCTGACCATCTACACGGATCATCTGAGTCGGAATGAAGGCACTGCCGTAGTGGACTTCCGGATCCTGGTGGAAGCCGGAGCGAAGGTAAAACTGGTGCAGTCTCATCGCTTCAGCGAGGATTTCCGCTTCTTCAGTAACGTTGGTGTGAAGGTGGAAGAGGAAGGTTCTTTTGAACTGGTGACAGTCGCATTTTCCGGAAAGGAAATGAACCTGGCACTTTGTACGGACCTCTCCGGCGACCGGAGCAGAGCCCGCTATGACATCGGATATGTCAGCGGAAATGCGTCTGATATCGATCAGAACTATCTGATCCGTTATCGCGGAAAGGATACGGAAGGCGAGATCTTCTCCAACGGTGTTCTGAAGGGTACTACCGTGAAGAGATTCCGGGGAACCATCGATTTCATCCGCGGATGCGTTGGCGCCAAGGGTGCTGAAAAGGAAGATGTACTGCTGCTGGATGACAGAGCCGTGAACAAAACCGCTCCTCTGATCCTCTGCGGAGAGGAAGATGTGGAAGGTGAACACGGCGCTACCATCGGAAAGCTTGCCGATGAAGTCCTGTTCTATCTCAGAGCCAGAGGTGTCAGTGAAGAGGATGCTTACAGTCTGATCGCCAACGGAAGAATGAATTCCGTTATTGAGCGGATCCCGGAAACGGATCTGACTGATCTGAAGAAAGAACTGAAGAGAGAAGTATTCGGTGTGGATGAAATTGAGACGGAAGCGTGAAGCAACCGCCCAATAAATCGGTTTAGTATGTGAGGATCCGGTCGGCCGTCGTAACGATCGTCCGGATCCTATCTGAAATATGAATGAAATGGAGAGATATCTTGAACGTAAAAGATATTCAAAGGCCTGCCTTTGACGTGGAGAGAGTGAGAGCGGACTTTCCGTTGATCTCTGGGACAGAGCTGGCATATCTCGATAATTCCGCAACCACCCAGAAGCCTAAGGCGGTTCTGGATGCGGAAAGAGAATACTATGAAAACTACAATGCGAATCCCTTCCGGGGACTGTATGATCTGTCTACGGAGGCTACGGACCGCTATGAGCACGCCAGAGAGACGGTAGCACGTTTTATCGGTGCAAAGGATGCCTCTTCCGTGATCTTTACCAGAAATGCCACGGAGAGTCTGAATCTGGTGGCATATTCCTTCGGAGAACTCCTGAAGGAGGGAGATGAACTGATCGTAGCCGTTTCCGAACATCACAGCAAC
Source organism: Lachnospiraceae bacterium (assembly GCA_017614345.1). Classification (GTDB taxonomy): domain Bacteria; phylum Bacillota; class Clostridia; order Lachnospirales; family Lachnospiraceae; genus JAGACB01. The sequence continues at coordinate 14,483 of JAGACB010000062.1, read as the reverse complement.
CTTCTTCCCTGGAGGGCTGCAGCAAAACGGAAAGGAGCGGTTGTCCGCTATCTGTTCTGTGATGCGACCGGTGCTTATTCCCTTGACGACCTTCGTTCCCTCATTAACGAGCGGACCAGACTGATCACCATAGCTCAGATCTCAAATGTCTTCGGCCGTCTGAACGATATCAAGGCCATGGCAGCCCTGGCTCATGAGGTGGGAGCGGTCCTGGTATGTGACGGAGCTCAGAGTGTTCCCCATCTTCCGGTAAATGTTACGGATCTGGATGTGGATTTTCTGGCATTTTCCGGTCATAAGATCCTGGCATCCATGGGAATCGGCGTTTTGTACGGAAAAAGAGAACTTCTCGATAAAATGCCCCCGTTTCTCTCTGGCGGTGAGATGATAGAAACGGTTTCACTTGATAGTGTTGCATTTGCAACAGTACCCCATAAGTTCGAAGCCGGCACTGTAAACGCCGGCGGAGCCATTTCTCTGGAGGCTGCGATCCGATATTTGGAAGAAATCGACAGGGAAAAAGCCATTGCCTGGGAGGATCATCTGACCCGGCTGATGTTCGAAGGAATGAAAAATGTTCCTCATGTCAATATCGTTGGTGCACAGGATCCCGACGACCATCACGGCATTCTTACCTTTACGATTGACAATGTTCATCCTCATGATGTGTCTGCGATCTTTGCGGACAGTGACATTGCCGTTCGTGCCGGTCATCACTGTGCCGAACCGCTTCATCAGCACCTTGGCATTCCGTCTACTACCCGTGCCAGTCTGATGTTCTATAATACAGAAGAAGAAGTAAAACGATTCCTGGAGTGTCTGGCTGAGATCCGGCCCATGATGGGATATCGTGATTGATCTCGGAAATCTCAACTGAATTTAAGGAGTAATGCTATGGCGATGAAAAACCGTACTTTCTATAATGAAATCCTGACGGAGCATAACATGAATCCGTATCATAAGCATCCGCTGGTAAATCCCATGAAATGGATGCGCGGCGTGAACCCCAGCTGCGGCGATGACATAGTCCTTCAGTTAAATGTGGAGGACGGAGTGATCACGGACGGTGCCTTTGTGGGAAATGGCTGTGCCATCTCTCAGGCCAGTGCGGATATGATGCTGGATCTGGTCATCGGCAGAACCAGGGAAGAAGCCATAGAACTGAAGGATCTGTTCCTTAAGATGATCCGCGAAGAGATCACGGAAGAGGAACTGGAGCGTCTGGAAGAGGCTTCCAGTTTAAAGGATATTTCCCACATGCCGAGCCGTGTGAAGTGTGCCGTTCTCGGCTGGCATACCCTTGAAGAGATCCTGAAGGAGGATTCCAACGGCGGTGAGACCACCACGGAAAGTGACGGTGACAACACAGCGTATTAATACGGTCCCCTGTACCTGTTTTGTGCTTCGGATGCGTACCCCGCATTCCGCAGAGACATACAGTGTACAGGGGATTTTTATGTGCATTTTTTTCCGTTTGATCAGTGATATTTCTTCGAAAATGTACGAAAATGTAACGTGTTTATAAAATTACAACATTTTGTTACTGATCTGTTTATATTTTAAGCGAGTTTTGTCCCCGTTTTGTCCCTTATTCGGTGTTAAAATATGACCATAAGATTGAAGTGGATGATCATATCTTTTACATGAATCCAGCCACCTCAATATGGATCGAAAGGAATTTGAAATGAGAGACAAAGCCTTCGGTCCACTTAAGGAGGAAGGAGCAACTAGAAAGGAGTTGACCGTTATGAAGAAGATGAGCGTTTTAAAAAAGATTTGTGCCCTTACAAGTGCAACTGTTATGGTTGTCGGATTGAGTGCTACGGCTATGGCAGCAGTAGATCTTACCGGTGGCGAAGTCGGTGGTTATACTTCTCCTGATACGCCGAATGTGGATGATAAAGTGATCAATTTGAAAAAAGAGATTACTGCGTATAATCCGGATGAAGCGCTGATTTATGGCCCGGCTATTACTTATACCTATGGAATTGTTGGTGCTTCCGGAACTGAATTAGTCCAGATCACTGACGATCCTTCAGATCACGATTCTGGATTAGCTACCAGTACGACGGCGCTGGCCGGTATCACCACAGGTGTTAGTATGACAGGAACTTCGTCGAACACGATTGCTTGGACGAATGCAGATATTTTGGAAGCTTCATCTACGGGAACCGCTAATTACAAAGATCTGGTCGTTAGTTTCGCTAATGTAGTTTTTACTCAGCCGGGTGTATATCGGTATAAAATTACCGAAACAGCCAACAGCTATACTACTTCCGGAGTCACAGACGGTGGTAATTCCAATACTCGTTACCTGGATGTTTATGTAATGCGAAGTGATAGTTATACTGATGGGTCAACGGCTGCTCAGTGGAAGGTTTATGGATATGTTTGCATTAATAGCACAGATGCAGAATCAGCTATTTCGCCTTCTTCCACGTTTAAGACTAATGGTTTTGTTGATACGGATACTACTGGTGGAGTAAGTACTGCTGATGAGTATCGTACCTATAACCTGACTCTTGGCAAGACACTGACAGGTGATACTACCATGAATTCTCATAAGTTCCCGTTTGATGCAACGTGGACAGCCGGGGCAGCAACCGGAACATTCCAGTTTATTGTTGAGGAAACAGGAACAGCTTCTGCTACCAAGACACCTCAGGCTGCGACTACTACTGTGAACGGTACTGCCGTAGCGGCTGACTCCCTTTACAAGGTTGGTATTGCTGATGCGGTTGGAGCTGCCGATAAGGATGGAACTCCTTTAATTGCCAATGGTGGAACAGTTAAATACATCGGTATTCCGAATGGCACAAAGGTCACCGTAACTGAAACGAATGATGTTACCGGTACAACCTATGCGACTACTGCTACGGAGACGATCGGGAGCGGTTCTGCATCAGCTATTGAGTGGACTGGTGGTACTTCTGTGAAGTCTGCTGACAATAAGACTGCAACCATGGATATGGGTGATACTGCTATTTATGTTCAGGCTGCTGCTCCTACTGCTGACAGCAATGTTACGATCCAGGTTACCAATGATCTGAGTATCATCTCCCCTACCGGCTATGTAGTAAGATTTGCTCCCTACATGATCCTCATGGGACTTGGAGCTGTTGTTCTGGTAGTATTCAAGAGCACCAGAAGAGAAGAGGAAGATTGATCGACCGAATTCCGAATCTGAAATGAAAAACTGAAATAAAGTCGTTTTAGAACCAAATGGATTGGCGCCCCGGCATGAAAGTGCCGGGGCGCTTTGATAGACAAGAGTGGCAAAATATGGTATAATAAACCGATTATTTTGAGCGGATCTGTCCCTGTTTTGTCCCTCGAAAAATGGTAGAATATAATAATATAAATCGCGTTTGATGCGGGTTTGAAAAAACTTCCGGGATCACGATCTTCGGGATCGCAGGATTGCTCGGAAAAGAAGGAGGTGCTGTTCGGATGGCAGATGATTCGTTATACGGAAAAGAATCAGCAGATCAACCGTTACAGAGTACATCGGAGAATGCCGGTAATGGTGTCTCAGAAATGAATCTGGACAGCGCTGCTGAGAGTTCAAAGGCTGCTTCCACTGCAACCACAGGAACAATGGCGGCTCCAACGGCAACTGCAGGTACAACTGCAACTGCAGGAACTATGGCAACTGCAGGAGCAGTCGCTTCGGCAAACACATACGGCAGTACTGCCGACCTTCGGGATAATACCGGAAAGCTTGCTGCAGAAAATGCGGAAGAGCGTAAGGCAGAGGAAGAGGAGAATATTGAAAAGCAACAGAAGAATCTGAAGCAGACCAAGCGCCAGATGCGGGCGGTCCGCAGATTCCTGTTTCATGCATTTCTCCTTTGTTTCCTGCTATGGATCATGTTCGGTGTGGTATTCGGGATCCTCAGAATGCCTACAAGTGATATGACTCCCAGGATCGATAACGGTGACCTCTTAATGTACTACCGCCTGGATAAAGGCTATAAGGCGGATCAGGTGGTGGTCCTTGAGAAAAATGAAACCACTTATGTGGGTCGCGTTGTGGCGGTATCCGGAGATACGGTGGAGATCACGGATGAAGGCAAGCTCATCATTAATGGCAATGCCGTGATCGAGCAGAGGATCACAACCCCTACACCCAGATATGAGGGCTTTGTAGAGTATCCTGTGAAGCTCGGTAATAACGAATATTTCATTCTTACAGATGTCCGTGACGGAGGAGAGGACAGCCGGTACTACGGAGTGGTGGGCAAGAGTGAGATCAAGGGAAGCGTATTTTCCCTGTTCAGGAGAAATCATTTCTGATCGGATCAGATCATTCAAATTGCAAAATATACAACAGAAAGAAGGTGGTCAGATGAAGGTTCTTGCAGCAATCGCTAAGATCGGTGATAAGATTCTCGGTGTTCTGACCACTCTTTTTGCTATTGTGGTGCTGTTGTACAGTTTATATGCGATCTATGACATGTACTATGTGAACAGGAACGCGTACAGTTCCTTTGATCTTCAAAAGTATAAGCCGGTGATCACAACTCCCGGAGAAGATCAGGTGGAGGGCGTGGACTTTAAGTCTCTGATGGAACTGAATCCGGATGCTGCCGGATGGATCACGGTAAAGGATACCCACATTGATTATCCTGTGGTTCAGGGTAAAAACGACCTGGAATATGCGGCAAAGGATGTTTACGGTGAGGCCAGTCTGACCGGGGCCATCTACCTTTCTACAGAGAACCGCAGAGAGATCCTGGACTGCTACAATGTCATTTACGGTCATCACATGGACAATGGTGCCATGTTCGGAGACCTGGAAAAATATAAGGATGAGAAGTATTTTCGGTCTCATCAGGACGGCGTGTTCTACACTCCGGATCGTTCCTATCGCCTGAAGGCGTTTGCGGTAGTTCTGACGGATGCTTACGATGAAGTGATCTACCGGATCCACCGGGTTGAGGCACAGGAAAGACTGGATTATATCAAGGACATTTCCCTTCATTATGATCCGGTGAGTATTGAGGATATCGAGTCGATCCTGGAGTATGCGGAAGTGGAGACTGAGGAAGCTCTCGACAGCAAAAAGGACAGTTCTCTTTCCACTCAGCTGATCGCGTTGTCCACCTGCGAGGATGCCACCACCAACGGACGGATCGTGGTCATCTGTGCGGCTTATCCCGAAACGATCCATGAAGAGATCGTTACTCCTGCAGAGCCTTCCGTTATCGGGAAAATGACTGCTGTGGGGCATCCCTACGGAACTGACTACTGGGCGTTTTTGAATCTCGTCTGTCTGGTAATGACCATTATCACTCTGGTACCGCTTCACAGATTCAATGTAAAGATCCGTCTGGTCGGGATCCTTAAGAAGGCAAAGAAACTTTACACCGGTTACGGATATGCCGGACAGGATGCGATGGATATCGTGGACTACGGTAAGGAAGCCAGAAAGGATCTCCTGAAGAACAGAAGAAAGAGCCTGATCGGATTTTTGATCGAGGTGCTGATCGTGATCATTGCCATCACGGCATTCTTCCTGTCGGAAGATATGACAAGACCGGTGATCATGTGTGACGGCTTTACACCGCTGATGCTGTTTTTCTTCGGAGCAGCCTGGCTGGTAGAATATTTCTGTTTCCGCTATAAGGGCAAGGAGCTGATCAGCCCTGAGGAAGTTCTTGAACTCGCAAAGGAAAAGAGGAGTAAGGAGGCTTCATGAAACTCGAAACCGTACTGGCAACGGTCGAATTATATTCGGCGTTCATATGTGTGTTTGCGTTTCTGTATCGTCTTTTTATCAAAAAGGCCAGGGACCGCCGGAATAATATCCTGAATATTTCCCTTGTCTTTATTTCCGTGTTGCTGGCATCGGATTTTCTGATCTGGTTTCTGAGCGGAATGCCGGGAATTGCCGTATATCATCTGATGAATGCGGTCTCCATGACGTTTTATACGGTGGATTATGTTTTGATCCTCCTGCTTTTGCATTACGTGACCTCCTTTTGCAAGGAGAGAAAATTTGAATTTGCTTTACTGAGGATCTGCGAGATCCTGCTTTTGGCAGAAACTTTTCTGGCTGTCTTATCGCTGAAGACCGGATGGCTCTTTATGATCACGCCGAACCATTATCTGGGCCGCGGACCGTTGTTTTACGTCTCTCAGGGCATTGCCCTTTTGATGTTCATGACGGTGATCATGGCGATCCTGGGGAATGCGAAGATTCTGAAGGGCAGACTGTTTTATTTCTGCATGCTTCTGACGTTTCCTTTGATCGCTTCTCTGATCCAGGCCACCGGGATCGTTAAACTCAATCTGTCGGTGGAAGATTTCGGTATCATTGTTTCTGTAATGATGATGCTGACCATGCAATTGGACATGGAACGCAAGCATCGGGAAAGACAGCAGCGTATGATCGAAAACCAGATGGATATGATCCGCAATCAGCAGAAGGAGATCGCAGATCTTAGAGTCAGTGCGGTGCTGTCTCAGATCCAGCCCCACTTTATCTTTAATGTTCTGAACATCATCTACTACCTGTGCGAAACGGATCCTATGAAGGCACAGCATGCGGTGGATCTGTTTTCCGACTATCTTCGGACCAATATTGATTCCCTTCAGACCAATGAACTGGTTCCCTTTTCTCAGGAATTAAAGCATGTAAAGAATTACATTTCCCTGGAAATGCTGCGTTTCGAGGATGATCTGACGGTAAAATATGATATCGAGGCAGAGGAATTCTACCTGCCGGTTCTTTCCGTTCAGCCTCTGGTGGAAAATGCCATCAAGCACGGAATATCAAAATCAGACAATCCGGGCATTGTCACCATCCGAAGCACGGAGGATGAGGAAAACTATTATATCTACGTAGTAGACAACGGAGTCGGGTTTGATCCGAATGAGGAGAAAAATGACGGCCGGCAGCATATCGGCATCGAAAATGTCCGCAGCCGACTGGATTCCCGATGTGATGCATCCCTGGATATCTTTACCCAGATGGGAGTGGGTACCACATCTGTGATCACGATCCCGAAGAAAAAGAGAGAAGAATAAAAGAGGGGGCTTTGTTGAATGAATATTATTGCACTGGATGATGAAAAGATCGCCCTGGAAGCCCTGGTATCCGCCATCCGGAAGAACCTTCCCGAAGAGGAGGTGAACAGCTTCCGGAGGCCGTCAGAGGCCCTGGAATATGCAAATACACATGTGTGTGATATCGCCTTTCTGGATATCGAAATGAGAGGGATAGACGGTATTACTCTGGCGAAGGAGCTTCAGAAGATCAATCCGAAGGTGAATATCATCTTTGTGACCAGCTACGGACACTATGCAAGTGAGGCATTTTCCCTGTATGCCAGCGGTTATGTGATGAAACCGGTGACTGCAGAGAAGGTCCGGATGGAGCTGGCACAGCTTCGGCATGAGGTTTCCGAACGGATAGAGAAGAAACTCAGGGCGGTTACCTTCGGCAATTTCGAGGTGTATTATGACGGGGTTCCGTTAAACTTTAAGTACAGCCGGACCAAGGAACTGTTTGCGTATCTGATCGATCGGAGAGGAGCGCTCTGCAGTAACAACGAGGTGATCGCCGTCCTCTGGGATGATGAAAGTGATCCCCAGAGCCACGTGGAGTATCTGAAGAAACTTCGTTCGGATCTGATCACCACTTTAACGGAGCTGGGGTGCGATGATGTGATCGAACGTCGTCGCGGACAGATCGGTGTGTTGCCGAAGAAGATCGACTGCGATCTGTACCGGTTCCTGGAGGGAGACCAGAACATAAAGAATACCTACCGCGGGGAATATATGATGCAATACAGCTGGGGAGAATACACCAGACTGGAAAAATGACCGGAGGAAAGGAAAAACAAGGGAAAAGACAGGTTGCAAAACGTGCTGTTGCATATGCAACGGTGTACAATATTTACAATCTGTCTTATTTTTTACAAATACAGAAATCCCGAAAAAACAGCAATAGTTGACCGATTTAAGTATTTTTTCGTCAATTTTTGATTAGTCAGCCATACTTGATTTTTGTATAATAGGACTAGTATGGGCAAATAGTATCTTTTTATTTTTTGATAAGATATTTAATTATTTTTTGTCCTGAAGTTAATGGTATTATTCGGCACCGGATGTTACAATGTCCTTATATGCCGATTGTCTGTGATGGTAGAGGGGCCGGAACGGACTTTGGATACCCGGAACTTATCGGTTATGCCGTATCTGCGGGAGAACGGCATGATGGACTGATGAACGAATGGATATGGTTCTCGGTCCTGTGTATGATGAATCTTATATGAGAGGATGATGAGGAGTATGAGATTAGGTTTTGACAAGTTCAGGCGCATTGGGCGCAGACAAAGGGCGCGTTTTGCATCCGTAGTCACCACGACAGCTATGCTTGCCAGCACGGTATTAATGAATGCAACACCCATTACCGGTGTAGCAGCCGGAACGGGAGCGGTTCCCGAGGTACAGGATGCCGCCAGTGCTGTCAACTATGCTACGATCCTTGGCAGAGGTGTGGACTTTGGTATCATTGCGGATAAGTTCCTTCAGATGAACCACATGCAGACCAACTATGCCGTGGATCATTTTGCCAATTATTCAGGAGATGTGACTACGATCAATCTGATTCCTGACGGTTCCACTTCACAGATCCTGATCGGAAATGTTGATATTGACCGTTGTGGTGTAGATAATGAAAACAATCCTGTTAAAGATCCGGTGAGATTTGATGACACTGTTGCAGGAGCTCTGAATATTGAAGGTACCGAGCAGGCAATAGGCAGTTTCGATGGCACTGAAAGTGACGGGTATTTCAATATTAATAACATCCATCAGGATAGAACTCAGGTGATCGTCACTGTAAACAGTGAGACCACTGCTAATATCCAGAGGATCATCAACAATGTCTATGAGTCATCTGATCTGATTCAAAATAAGATTGCAAATGGTTATGCGATCAACAAAGCAGACTATATTAACTATCAAACCGGCCGTATTACTCTTCCCGCAGAAGATTTCGCAAATAAAGTCGTTTATATCGATGTCGACAATGCGCTTCTTCAGAGAATGAATCAGGCGAATGGTATCCAGATCGTTAAGGATTCTTCTACAGTGGTGATCTTTAACATTTCGGATGAATCCGGAACCAATGGTATTGAAGCGGAAGATGGTACCACTGACGCTGTTCACATTGATAAGTACAGCGTTTCTATTGATGGTGGTAATAGTTTCCACGATACAGATGTTTATTCTGACAATGACGAAGAAAGTGATACCAGATTCACTGATCGGGAAATCTGCCAGAAGATCATCTGGAACATTACTTCCAATAAAAATGTTAATTTATTCCAGTCATCCGGTCTTTTTATTGCACCGAACAGTTCTCTTGTGGATGTGAAAACAACATGTGCAGGCTGGGTTGTTGCAGATAATCTTCAGAACTCCAAAGGTGAGTGGCATTATATCTATCATGGTGGAAGCCAGGATGTGAATTATGATCACATGGGCCAGATCCACTTTGCTGCCAGAAAGGCATTTACCCATTCCGGTCAGATTACAGGTCCTGACGAAAACGGTTTATACTCTGTAGTAGAGGATACGACTGTTCCTTCTTCTGCCGGCGATTTCACGTTTATTTGGCAGGAATACAATAAGATCAGCTTTCCGTTCAATCCTTTGATGACCTGGTATCAGGCGGATCCTAATTCTACAAAAGAAATCTCAAACAAATCGACCAGTAAACTTATTTTCCCTACACTTACCTTCTATTCTGATGAAGCACATTCTGATGATCACTATTATGTAGAGAAGGGGAGCCAGAAGGATTTCTATTTCCGGATTTCCGAAAAGAATGCCGGAACTGAAAATAATGGAATCAAGAATTCCACCGGATTCATTTGGATCAGATTGACTGTTTCTGCAAATGCAGAAGGGGGTCTTTCCTATCATATTTATTCCTATTCTTATTACAGTTCTGATTATACCGGGGGTCTTTTCAATGATCCTGAGATCGGCAACCAACTGTATAAGAAAAATGAATACGTAAAGATGTCCGGTCCCGAGTTCAGCTTAGGTGCTTTATATAATGAAGTGACGGGATCATTTACCCTTCAGAAGATGATCACCAATTTTGAAGACAGAGAGGGAGAAAGAAACTATACCTTCTATGTATACTCTGTTGATGATCAGTCTCAGAAACATTATTATAATATGGAAGGTACTGAAGTATCCTTTGATCAGGCTGCTATTACCGTTACGGTTCCTGCCGACAAGGATATCAGTGATCAGATTATCTTTAAGAATCTTCCTGCAGGAAAGTATTATATCTCCGAAGCCGAGACCTTCGAGAAGGGCTATAATGTAGTTCTTCCCGAAGAACGCAGTGTCGTTGTTTCCGGAAACAGCTATCCTAACGTGATCATGACCAATGATTATCAGACACTTGGTAATCTGACTGTTTCAAAGAAGGTGACCGGAGATACCCAGAATGCTCCGGAATCCTATAAGTTTGTAGTTGCTACAGCGGATGAGAAGCCTCAGTATCTGAAATATAATGAATCATTGGATCAATATATTTTGGTTGATGAGAAGCCTCAGGCGACTAAGTTTACGGTAACGACCGAAGACCCCACAGAGATCAAAGGCATTCCTTCCGGAACCTATTGCGTGATCGAAGAGGGAGGAAATGTACCGGATCATAAACTGACTACTACATATTCAAAGGAACAGGTTACCATCACCGGTGATCCTGATGCGGAGAATACCGTAGAGATCACAAATAATTACAGATACCTTCCTTCTTGTGAACTGACCATTGAAAAGACATTTGTAGGTCAGTCTTCTGAAATATATTATAAGGATTGTGTATTTGTTGTTTCTTATGAAGAGGGAGGTCAGACTTACTATGTAGTTCCGTCAAATCCTACTTCTACTAACGATAATGGAAAAACAACCTTTATCCCTGCAAATGCCGTATCTACCCAGGCTGATCAGGGTATGATCCACCTGGCCTATGTAGATAGCAAAGCACCTGTTTCTGTCATCCTTCGAGGTGATGCGATCGTAAAGGATCGTGTTTATACGGTCAAAGAAGTTTCTCCTGAGCTGGAATCCATCATTGAAAAAGATATGCTCGCTGAAGTTTCTTATCAGGTTGGTGAAACCATTACTTCTGATCAGGCTCAGGTTTCCTTTGAGGGAAATGAGAAAGAGCAGAAAGTCGTTGTAACCAATACCTTGGAAACAAGACCTGTCGCAGGAACCATTGAGATCAGTAAGCAGGATCTGACAAGTCATGAAGAACTTGAAGGAGCTCAGATCAGACTGACCGGAAGAACTCCCGACAACAGTGACTGGATCGACATGTCTGATTCTTCGATCGTTGTACATGGTTCTGTAAAGGAGAGAGTGTATAAGCGGATCGTATTTGAATCCGGTAAGATTCCCACAGTGATCACGGGTCTTCCTGACGGTACCTACACTTTGCATGAGAATGCTGCTCCGAGTGGATATGACGTAACTACGGATATTGAATTTACCATAGAGAACGGTGTTGTTGTGAACGCCTCTTCCGGGTTTACTCAGGCACAGGACGGCCAGAATGCATTGATCGTAATGTACGACAAAGCAGGTGTTCCTGTGGAGTTCTCCAAGAAGGATGCTACTTCCAAAGAGGAAATAGCCGGTGCCACCATGTGGCTTAACGGTGTGGAACTGGATGCTTTGATCCCTGACGTGATCGATATGTCTACCGTTGCGGTTTCCGAAAACACCAAGGTAGTATATCAGCAGGCAGACGGCCTGAAGTTTATTTCCGGCACTACTCCTACAACTTTTTCTCTGCCTGACGGCAGTTATACGCTTACGGAACTGATCGGCGCTCCCGGATATGATGTTACAACATCCATCCGGTTTGAAGTTCGGGACGGCAAGGTAAATCCCATCGGATCAGATTCCAGAGTTACCCCCGCAGACGACACACACAATGCAATGCTTGTGATGTTTGACGAAGCTTACATCACAGATGTGGTATTCTCCAAGGTAGACAGCGGATCCGGAAATGAACTTCCCGGAGCCGAGATCACTCTGACCGGTGTGGATCGCTATACCGGCAAAGCAACAGATTTTACTGATGTAGAAGTGATCATCAGTGATGAGGTCGGAAACGAAGCAAAGGTAGTATCTAAGGATGCAACCTCTTTGGTTTATGTATCCGGTACAGCACCGACCACATTCAAACTGAAGGATGGTACTTATACTTTTACAGAAACATTAAAGCCCAAAGGCTATGCAGTAACTACTGAAATTGTATTTACAATCAAAGACGGCGTTGTAACTTCCGAAGATGAAAGGGTAACTCCTGCAAGCGGAAGCAGCAAGGCTTTGGTTGTGATGCCCGATGATCTGTACCTTACGGATGTAGAATTCTCCAAGAAAGAGCTGGTAGAAGGAAACGGCGGCGAGAATTCCGGCGAAGAGATTCCCGGTGCCACCATGACTCTTGTCGGAACAGATCTTAATGGTGAGACCATTGACTTTACGAATGTTAAAGTATCCGGTAATGAAGAAGTGACCAAGACTTCTGCTTCTTTGGTATACATTTCCCAGAATCAGCCTACAAAGATCACACTGCCGGATGGTCATTATACTCTCCACGAGGAGACAGCCCCCACCGGTTTTGCTACCGGAACGGATATCAAGTTTGATATCGTTGACGGAGTAGTAACTGCCAAGGAAGTTTCCGAAACACGCGTTACAGGTGCGACTGAAAATAAGAATGCGATCGTAACCATGTTCGATCAGGCTCTTACAGCAAAATTCAGCATTCTGAAACTGGGTAAGAATAATACTCCTCTTTCTGGTGTAGTATTTGAACTGACTGATGGAAATAACAAGGTCATTGAGATTCTGACCACCAATGCAAATGGTATTGCAGAATCTGAAGCTCTCAGAGTCGGAACCTATTACTTGAAGGAAAAAACAACCAAGCCCGGATATCAGCTTCTGGGTGTAACCCTGGAAGTGATCGTATCTGCTGATACCGAAGGCATCAAGATCACTATTGATGATCGTGAGGATGTAACATTTGAGATCACTACCTATCAGGCGACCGTGATCAACAGAGAATATATCACAGACGTGGTATTCTCCAAGCAGGATGCCGAATCAGGCGAAGAACTGGCCGGAGCGAAGATGACTCTGACCGGAAGAGATTTAAATGACGAGGTTGTTGACTTTTCGGATGTAGTTGTTATCGCCGGAAAGGGTGTAGATGGTTCTTCTATTGTTAAGACCACGACCTCTCTGTCTTATGTCTCCGGAGATGAGCCAACGCTGATCAAGCTCAAGGACGGTACCTATACCTTAACTGAGGAGACTGCGCCGAACGGATATAAGATTACCAGTGAAATTGTATTTAGAATTGAGAAGGGTGTTGTTTCTTCCGAAAACAGTGGGGTTACCCCGGCTGATGGAAGCAATGATGCTTTGGTTGTGATGCTTGATAATGCATACATTACCGATGTAGATTTCTCCAAGAAGGATTTAGTATACAAAGATACGGAAGAAGCCGAGGGAGCGGCAGAGATCCCCGGTGCGAAGATGAAGCTTTCCGGTACAGATCTTAACAATCATAAGGTCGACTTTACGAATGTGGAAGTATCCGGAAATGTAGATGCCAATGTCACCAAAACAGCAGACTATCTTGAGTATATTTCTGTTGGTAATCCTACAACAATTAAGTTGAAGGATGGTCATTATACGTTGGAGGAGCTTACTCCTCCTACGGGATACGCTACCGGAACAGATATCGAATTTGATATCGTGGAGGGCGTTGTAACTGCTGTAAAGGTCGGTGAAACTCGTGTTGTGGGTGCTACGGCTGCATCCAATGCACATATCACCATGTTTGACGGTGCCAATGTAACCAATGTAGACTTCTCCAAGAAGGATGCAGTGTACGAAGGCACGAATGAAGCTGAAAGTGCGGCAGAGATCCCCGGAGCAAAGATGACTCTGGTAGGAACCGATCTGAACGGAAAACCGATCGACTTCACCAATGCAGAAGTAAGTGGAAACGACGAAAAGAATATCACCAGAAGTGCAAACTCTCTGGTATATATCTCCGCTGATACTCCCACAACCATCACTCTGAAGGACGGTTATTATACCCTGACAGAGGATACAGCTCCTGCAGGCTATGACACCACAACCGAGATCAAGTTTGAGATCAAGAATGGCGTTGTGACCGCATCAGAAATCGGTGAAACCCGTGTGAGCAGTGCAGAAGGTGACAAGAATGCCCATGTCACCATGTTCGATAAGTTATTCGAGACCAAGGTGGACTTCTCCAAGAAGGATGTCGCAGAAGGCTTTGACGGAGCAGAGATCCCCGGAGCAGAGATGGTTCTTACGGGAACCGATCTGAACGGAAACCCGATCGACTTCACCAATGCAGAAGTAAGTGGAAACGACGAAAAGAATATCACCAGAAG
>JAGACB010000061.1 GCA_017614345.1 Lachnospiraceae bacterium | reverse complement strand
GAAAGCCGTCACTTTTGCAGTCGATTCACACTGCCACTGGCCTGATCAACTTGATTTCGACTGCATAAACTGCGAAAACCTTCACTTTTGCAGTCGCTTTACACTGCCACTGGCCTGATCAACTTGCTTTCGACTGCATAAACTCTCTGAATACAGCGACAATACAAGTTTCTTATTTTTCGCTGTATTTTCGCCTTCACAACCTCGAGAAACTTTCTCTAAATACAGCGATTATCAAAGCTTCTTATTTATCGCTGTATTCAAACCTTCACAACCTCGGGAAACTTCTTCTAAATACAGCGATTATCAAAGCTTCTTATTTATCGCTGTATTCAAGCCTTCACAACCTCGGGAAACTTCTTCTAAATACAGCGATTACAAATATTTCTTATTATTCGCTGTATGGGGGCTTCACCAACTCGGAAGCCCCCTGAATACAGCAATTATTCACTGATGGAATACAGCAATTATTTACTGATGGAACACTGCGCTCTCGCCCTCACGGCCGGGAACGGCTTCGGGACGGAGCAGGGCGGCTTCCAGCACCTGGCTCATGTGGGATACAAAAGAGATCTCCATCTTGCCGATGATCTCGGGATCCAGCTCGGCAACGTCTGCGGTGTTCTCTTCGGGAACCAGAACGCGGCTGACGCCGGCCTTCTGAGCCGCAAGAAGCTTCTCCTTCAAACCGCCTATGGCAAGCACACGACCACGGAGGGTAACCTCGCCGGTCATGGCAATGTCCGTGCGAACGGGGATGCCCGTTACTGCGGAAAGGATGGCGGTGGTCATGGTGATACCTGCAGAGGGTCCGTCCTTGGGGGTTGCACCCTCAGGGATGTGGATGTGCAGGTCGTGCTTCTCAAAGAAGTCGTCGCTGATGCCGTAATCGGCGCCGATGGACCGCACATAGGTGCAGGCGATCTTGGCGGATTCCTGCATCACGTCACCCATTTTTCCGGTGAGGATCATGGCACCCTTGCCGGGCATCACATTTACCTCGATCTCAAGGGTCACACCGCCCACACTGGTCCAGGCAAGACCGCGGACCAGGCCCACATGGCCGGCTACGCTTAAGTCTACCTTATCCTGGCGGTACTTTTCCTTGCCCAGGTAATCCTCTAAGTTATCTGCGGTGATCACAAAGTGATCCTGCTTTTCTTCCACGATGGATCTGGCAGCCTTACGGCAAACCTCTCCTACGGTACGCTCTAAGTTCCGGACACCGGCTTCCTTGGTGTAGGAAGTGATCATCCGGTCAAGGCTTCCGTCCTCAAAGGTAATGATATCGGGGTCCAGGCCGTTCTTGGCCAGCTGTCTCGGAACCAGGAAGTCTCTTGCGATATGGAACTTCTCATTGTCCGAATAGCCTGCGATCTCGATAAACTCCATACGATCCAGAAGCGGTCTCGGAATGGAGGAAACATCGTTAGCCGTGGCAATGAACAGAACCCGGGAAAGGTTTAAAGGAACCTCCAGATAATGATCCCGGAAAGCGCCGTTCTGTGCGGGGTCCAAAACCTCCAGCAGGGCGGCTGCAGGATCTCCGTGGAGGGAATCATTTCCCACCTTGTCGATCTCATCTAGAAGGAGCACGGGATTGCAGACTCCGGCCTGATGAATGGCCGCTGCCAGACGTCCGTACATAGCGCCCACATAGGTCTTTCTGTGACCGCGGATCTCAGCCTCGTCACGAACACCGCCGAGGCATATACGGATGTACTTTCTGCCCAGGGCTTCCGCAACGGACCGGGCAATACTGGTCTTACCGGTTCCGGGAGGGCCCACAAGACACATGATGGGGCCGTCATTGTCCGGATTCAGCTTCCGGACTGCCAGGTACTCCAGCACACGCTCCTTCACCTTCTTCAGGCCGTAGTGATCCCGCTCCAGGATCTCGGAGGACCTGATCAGGTCAATGGTCTCCTCGGTAGCCTTGTCCCAGGGCATCTCCAGCATGGCTTCAATGTAGAGCCGAAGGACGTTGGCATCCTGGCTGGAAGGGTGCATTTTCCCGTAACGCTTGATCTCCTTGCGGATCTTATCCTTGATCTCCTCGGAGGCTTCCAGGGCATCCGTCTGAGCCAGGTACTCTTCTACCTCGGAGGCAGTATCTTCACCCAGTTCCTCGGAAAGCACCTTCATCTGCTCACGCATGTAATATTCTTTCTGATTCTGATCCACGTTCTTGCGGACCCGGTCATTGATCTCCTGACGATAGGAAACGGTCTTGATCTGGCGGTCCAGCCAGCGGATCACATAGTCAAATCGCGCACTGACTTCGATCTGATTTAAGTACTCCTGACGTGTCCTCTGATCCGTATCCGTACGCTCCATGATAAGGTCCAGGTTTTCCGGCAGACCCTCCTGCTCCAGGCGGAACAGGGACTGCAGGTTATTGACCCTCTTGACCTTTTCCAGATATTCCTTCAGGTGCTCCAAAAGCACCTCGTTCATAGCCGCATAGGTGTCGTCCGGCTCCGGATTCTCGATCAGCTCCACCTCCATGGAAAGGAAAGGATCCATGGTCATCATGGAGCAGTTCTTAGCCCTTCTTCCGGCATTGATGTAGGCGGTCCAGATATCGTTCACGGGACGCTCGGAAAAGCGCTCCACCTTGGCAACCACACCGATCCCCTCCAGGTCCGTAAACCAGGGTTCCTCCACAGAGGGGTCCTTCTGGGACACCAGGAAAATCTCCTTGCCCTCCTCCAGTGCGGATTTTACGGCTTCCACGGAACGCTTCCGGGACAGTTCGATCTTCATCAGCCTTGTAGGGATAATGGTCACGCCCCTGAGCGCCACCGTAGGCAGCACCAGTCTGTTCTCATCACTCATATGTTAATCTCCGATATATGAAATAAAAGGACTGTTAGAGCCATGCTTTAACAGTCCCTTCTAAACTTAGTCGATCAAATGAAACCTATTAAGCACTTTCGCCGGTCTTGCGAACCTTACGGGTCACCTTGGAGGTTGCTCCTCTGTAGATCACTTCCGGTTCGGAGATGCCCATAACGGAATCCCGGGTAATGATCACCTTACCGATGGTATCATCGGAAGGGATCCGGAACATCACGTCGTTCATGACGGATTCCATAACAGCCCGAAGTCCTCTGGCACCGGTCTTCCGCTCGATGGTCAGATCAGCGATCGCATCAATGGCATCGTCCTCGAAGGCCAGTTCCACCTCGTCCATGGCAAATAATGCCTGATATTGCTTGGTTACTGCGTTCCTGGGCTGAGTCAGGATCCGGACCATGGTATCACGATCCAGCTGATCCAGAGAAACAACTACAGGAAGACGTCCGATAAACTCCGGAATGATACCGAATTTGATCAGATCCTCCGGACGGACCTGTGCAAACAGTTCCCCCAGCTTCTTGTCATTTTTCTCGGCGATCTCCACTCCGAAACCGATGCTTCCGGTTCCGATCCGGTCTTCAATGATGCGCTCGAGGCCGTCAAAGGCTCCGCCGCAGATGAAGAGGATGTTGGTGGTATCGATCTGAAGAAGTTCCTGATAGGGATGCTTTCTGCCACCCTGAGGCGGTACGGAAGCAACGGTTCCTTCCAGGATCTTAAGGAGTGCCTGCTGAACGCCTTCACCCGAAACATCTCTGGTAATGGAAACATTTTCCCCTTTTTTACTGATCTTGTCGATCTCGTCGACATAGATGATACCGTGCTGTGCACGTTCAATGTCATTATCCGCTGCCTGAATGAGCTTCAGGAGAATGTTCTCCACATCCTCACCTACGTATCCGGCCTCGGTCAAAGTTGTAGCATCCGCAATGGCAAACGGAACATTTAAGAGCTTTGCCAGAGTCTGCGCCAGATAGGTCTTACCGGAACCTGTGGGACCTAAGAGGAGCACGTTGCTCTTCTGGATCTCCACATCCGTACGGTAATTAGACATGATCCTCTTGTAATGATTGTAAACCGCAACCGACAGAACCTTCTTGGCCTGGTCCTGTCCGATCACGTACTGATCCAGATAATCCTTGATCTCAGCCGGCTTCAGAAGATTGATATCTTCAAAATCCGCCGATCCGGAAGGTATGAAATCATCATCTGCGTCGCCTCTCTGCTCTTCGAGGATATCCGCACACAGATCGATGCAGTTCTCGCAGATGAATGCCGTATTGTCCTTGCTGGCGATCAGCAGGCGATCCCTGCTCTGAGGCTTTCCGCAAAAGGAACAATATTTGATCTC
The DNA here is from genome assembly GCA_017614345.1 of Lachnospiraceae bacterium. GTDB lineage: Bacteria > Bacillota > Clostridia > Lachnospirales > Lachnospiraceae > JAGACB01. The sequence goes on along the minus strand of JAGACB010000061.1, from coordinate 2,466 downwards.
TTCTTTTGATGCCATTCTAAATAACTCCTATTTCAGGCAGCTTTACTCCGCCTTAAAGTCTCATTCCTTGCCGACAGCCTCACGGTTCCGGATCACCTTATCAATGAGTCCGAACTCCAATGCCTCTTCGGCAGTCTTCCAGTTGTCACGGTCGGTTGCCGCGCAAACCTCTTCATAGCTTCTTCCGGTATTCTCAGCGAGCATCCGGTTCATCTTTTCCTTGGTCTGGATAATGTGTCTTGCCGCGATCTCGATCTCGGAAGCCTGACCCTGAGTCCCGCCGAGGGGCTGATGGATCATGATCTCCGCATTGGGAAGCGCCGAACGCTTGCCCTTAGCGCCGCCTGCAAGAAGGAAGGCACCCATGGATGCCGCCATACCGATACAGATGGTAGCCACATCACACTTGATGTACTGCATGGTATCGTAGATGGCCATTCCCGCAGATACCGATCCGCCCGGGCTGTTGATATAAAGGAAAATATCCTTCGTGGGATCCTGGGATTCCAGGAACAGAAGCTCTGCAACGATCACGCTGGCAGATGCATCCGTCACTTCCTCACCGAGGAAAATGATCCGCTCATCCAGCAGTCTGGAATAGATATCATAGCTGCGCTCACCGCGCGCGGTCTGTTCGATCACATAAGGGATTAAAGGCATCTTGTGTCCTCCTAAAATAAATTACTCCTCAGCAGCCTTCTCGGTAAATACAGCGTTGTCAAACAGGAAGTCCATAGCGAGCTGTACGGAAAGATCCTCACGGATGTTCTCCTTACCGGTCTCACCGAAGTACTTCTTAACGTCCTCAACATCAAGCTGATACTGAGCAGCCATCTTCTCCATCTCGGAATCAACTGCGTCATCGGAAGCCTTGATGCCTTCTGCAGCTGCAACAGCCTCAAGAACCAGTCTGCTCTGGATTCTCTGAAGAGCCTGAGGACGGATCTCCTCCTTCATGGTCTCAACATCGGAACCTGTGAACTGCAGATACTGATCCAGAGAAATGCCCTGCATACCGATACGCTGTTCAAAATCACGAAGTACATTGTCGCACTCTGCATCAACCTGAGCCTCTGCGATCTCCATGGTCGCATTTGCGATAGCCTGATCCAGAACTGCCTGGCGAAGTTCATTTTCCTGAGCCTTAGCCTTGTCAGCCATCAGCTTGTCGGAAACGCTCTTCTTGTACTCCTCAAGAGTATCAAAGCTGGAAACCTCGGATGCGAACTCGTCATCAAGCTCGGGAAGTTCCTTGCAGCTTACCTTATTAATGTGTACCTTAAAGATTGCGGGCTTGCCTGCAAGCTCCTCAGCATGATATTCCTCAGGGAAGGTAACGGATACTTCAACGTCATCTCCTGCCTTCTTGCCAACCAGCTGATCCTCAAAAGTGTCGATGAAGGAGTGGCTGCCGAGAGTCAGGTTCTGGCCCTGTGCAGTACCGCCTGCAAATGCAACGTCATCTACAAAACCTTCATAATCAATATTTACGATATCACCGAGAGCAGAATCTCTGTCGGTAACAGTCTCCTCTGTGGAGTTCTTCTCCTGCTCCTTCTTCAGCTCTGCCATAACCTCATCATCGGAAACGGAAAGAACTGTCTTCTCAACGGAAAGTCCCTTGTACTCGCCCAGAGTAACCTCAGGCTTAACAGCAACCTCAGCAGTGAAGATGAAATCCTTGCCTGCCTCGATCTGAGTAACGTTGATGGAAGGTCTGGAAACGATCTCCAGCTCACTCTCCTCAGCAGCCTTGGAATATGCCTCGGGAATCACGATATTTGCAGCGTCCTCATAGAAAACACCGGAACCGTACATCTTCTCGATCAGGTTTCTGGGAGCCTTACCCTTTCTGAATCCGGGGAGATTGATCCGGCCTCTTGCCTTCTTATATGCCTGATCAATTGCAGCATCAAATTCCGCAGCGGGAACCGTGATGGTAAGCTTGGCCATGCTCTTCTCTAACTTTTCTACCTGTACGCTCATGTCTTAAAAATCCTCCGTAAATCGTGCTTTTTTTGGATAGGTTATAAACCTCGAATTGTGATTATAACATATCCGTTTTCTTTTTTCAAGGGGAACAAAAAGGTGACAGGGGGACGGTTCATCATCATTTGCCGGATGTCATCATCCTACCAAATAGTTCGTTCCAACTGCGACTCCGTATAGGAATCAACAAATGCTCCGTCCTTCAACGAAACCATGTAGAGGGGACCGTTGATGTCGATAATATAACCTTCCTGACCGCGGTATTTCACACGAACATGATCCCCGACACGGAATTTACGCTTTTTCGAAGGATCCTCACAGATGGTTGAAATGATACTCATCAATAACAAGCACATAGCCACACCTCCGTTTCATCTTGATACCTTAATAATATCAGGTAAGCTATCCAATAAAAAGCCCTTTGAAATAATTTCAGAGGACACCGGTCGGTATCCTCTGATTTCGATTTCATTCGTG
>JAGACB010000060.1 GCA_017614345.1 Lachnospiraceae bacterium | reverse complement strand
GTGGACGTTCAGACGGAGCGGCAGATCCAGGCTGCCATCGGTCGTATGGCCGGAAACCGCACCATCATTGCCATAGCTCACCGCCTATCCACCATCCGGAATGCGGATCTGATCCTGGTCTTCGATGAGGGACGCATTGTGGAACGCGGAACCCATGAGGAACTGATGGCCCAAAAGGGCTTCTATTACCGGATGCAGTCAGTCCAGGAAAATGAAGAATCTGCCTGAAGGCGGTATCACCGCCCTCAGACAGATCGCGTAAAAACTGTTTAAGATGTAATAAGATCAGATGGAGATGTTCTCTCCGGTGATCCCTACGTAAGCGCCCTGCTTTGCTTCGGAAGATTCCGGATGAGCAATGAGCCACTTGTTGCGAGCCCACAGAAGCTTATCCTCGAAACCTACCTGTGCAGGCTTCTCAATGTCGGTGTTGGTGTTTCTCGGAAGTACGATAGCTACACGGAAACCGTCATCGGATGTCTGGCAGGGAGCATAGTGCAGAGAGGTTGCATAAACTTCAACAACTGCGCCTGCAGGAGCACGGAAAGCCATAACGTCAGCACTGTCAAGAGAGCCGTTTACAAACTTCTCCTGCTTAGCCAGAAGCAGAACGAAATCGGTAGCACCGATATTTAACTCGCTGTTGCGATGATACTCAAGGCAGTTCAAGGACTTGTTGTGTCCCCAGCACATACCGAGCTCGATGGGCATGGAGCCGTAAGCATTTTCCTGAAGGGCACCGAAGATATCAACCTTCTCCAGAGAGTCGATCCAGGGCTCGTAAGCAACGCCTTCTGCAGGCAGTGCGATCTCGTTCATAGCCGCAACAAGAGCGGTGGTATCATAACCCTCAAGCACCTTACCGAATTCAGCGAATTCAGGATCAAAAACAGAATAGATCTTCATTACTAAAAAACCTCCTCGTTGTAAGAGCGTGTCGCTCGATTTGTTCCTCATTATACCATATCCTTCGGGAGAATGCTACAAAAAAACCATTGCCTTTGCCGGGAATCGGCCGAAAGACAATGGTTGTTTTTTGTGTCGGCGGATCAGTTTTTGACTTGGATGAAGATCCCGCAGATCTTACTTTTTGATCCGGATATTTGTGATGGCACACTGGTCGCCGGAGAGGGCCACATAGACCACGCCTTTCCCTCCGCCGATCTTGGTGGTGTTCTCAAGGGCAATGCCTAAGTTGGCGGTTTTGACAATGATCCCGTTTTCGATACAGGAGAAGTCCACCGTCACGTCAATGCCCTTCTTGTTCTCCGCTTTCCATTGATCCCAGCCTTCAAAGCCTTCCTTGGAAATGGAAGAGGTGTTCTTTACGTCAACGCCGTCCCAGTATTCTCCGTCCAGACGGATCAGGGCGTATTCCCGGTAGCCCGGGCCGTTCACTTCGCCGTTGTCGGAATGGAACAGGACTATATAAGGACAATGCCAAATGAGTCTGGCGGTGGGAAGGCTCATGGAGTGGAAGGTCATCTGCATTCCGTCCGTGATCAGGGTTCCCTTTGAAACGTCAGAGCGGAAGTTATCGATCTGAACGTTGGGGATGTCACCTTCATTTTCCCGGATATAACTGATCTCTTCGGCGATCCTGGGGATATCACCCGCCTTGGCAGAGGTTTCGGAACGCTCGATCTTTACGTCATAGATGGTGCATTTGGAGCCCGTCAGGCCTATATATGCGTAGCGTGTGCTGTCCGGGAAGGCCACGATGATGGAACGGCTTGTGGTGCCGTCATCGATGGTGATCTTAGCGTGATCCTTTACACGGAAGGCCTTGATCATGTATTCCCGGGTCCTGGGTTTAACTGAATCTGCGGAGGTCAGGGCTGAAGGTGCTTCAGAGCCTGCAAGCGGTTCTATTTTCCTTGCCCCGAGACAGGTTATGGTGCCGTCCATACGGATATGGCCGTATTCGAAACAAAAGAGATTCTTGGCGTCCCGCTCGTCCTTGTGGAACATTGCATCCAGGGAATCGAACAGGATCAAGGAAGGATAGAGGTCCTCCTCCCCTGCACCGGGTTCCGACTCACACAGGAAACGGATGGTGACTTCCTCGGGGGAGATATGGATGCCCTCGGAGATCTCGGTACCGAACTCCGGATTCTCTAGGGTCTGGTCCACCTTTAACTCATGAGCTTCATTTCGTTCCTTCATCAGGTACTGGCTGTCAAGATCGATCAGATGCTGCATGATCTTGGCCATTTCCGGATCGAACTGGGTTCCCGCGTTCTTTACGATCTCCTCCCGGACGATCTGCTGCGGGATGGCTGCACGGTAGCTTCGGGTGGAGGTCATGGCGTCATAGGCATCCGCCACGGAGATGATCCGGGCAACCTCGGGGATCTCTTCGCCCTTTTTGTGCTCCGGATAGCCTTTTCCGTCATAGCGCTCGTGGTGATAGTGGGCACCTACGCTGAGGTAGGGGTAATCCCAGATGCTCGAAAGGATCTGGTTTCCGGTGACCGGATGCTGTTTGATCTGGTCGTATTCCTCCTCGGTAAGGCGGCCGTTTTTGGTGATGATGTGGTCGGGCACACCGATCTTTCCCACGTCGTGAAGAAGACCGGCATAGTAGATCATCTGACATTCTTCCGGGCTCTTGCCCATATGCTTTGCGATCTTTTCGGAATACTCGGCAACACGAAGAGAGTGACCTCTTGTGTATTCATCCTTGGCATCGATGGCATTTGCCAGAGCGGTTGCTGTCTGCTCGAAAAGCCTTCTGGCCAGTCGCTGCTGTTCCTCCAGGTGCATGATCTTGCTCCGGTTGGCATTTTCCACCTTGTCGTTGATGTCAAGGTAAGCGAAAATGTAGATCAGAAGCGAGGTGACCATGATCGCCAGATCTCCCAGGGAGAATCCGTAGGTAAAGGCCTGTAGGATGGAGAAAACATCCGGTCCCAGCAGGAAGAGCAGCAGAGACAGGAAAATGGTCTTGCTGAAATGCTTCCTGTGCTGGATCACGACCCAGAGCATCAGAACGGTGGTCAGCACCGGGATGATGTAGCAAAGGTAGAAGGCCGGACCTCTCGAATATTCGTTCAGCTCATTAATGGAAAAGAGGAAGCCGTCGAACATGGAGCCTGCGGCCACCAGAAGGGTATCCACCAGGGAGAGCCCGCAGACGATCCACAACCTTTTCGGGATCTTCAGATCCAGATCCTCCCGAAAAAGGTTCATAATATAGTGATCAAAGATAAATGTACTGATCGGGATCAGTATAAATGCCATGAAGTTGGTGATCCAGACGCCCCAATAGCCGATATCACCGGAGACACCGTCGTAGAGATAGGAAAGGCGTTCGCAGCAAAGCAGCAGAGAAGCGGTCAGCTCCACGATGGCGATCACAAGTCTTCGTTTCGGAGAAAGGGCCTTCGACAGGACTACCAGGACCGCAAAAGCCACACCGATCCCGATCAGCGCAAGCATCAGATCAGGTTGAAGTTCTTTTAGCATTTCAATCATGCTTTCCGACCTCCTGCTTTATCGCTTTAATTCGGGATGCTCCTTGTAGAATCGCTCTTTGTCCTCATACATCCTTTCATCGGAAATATGCAGAGCGTTTAAGATATCCTTGGAATCTTCGATAAAGCACCAGCCTACTGCAAAGCATGCATCGCCGAAGCCGAGCCTGGTCTCATGGATCCGATCGGCCTTCTCCTTCAGATATTCTTCAGTGGTATCGGGAACGAGGATCATGAATTCATCGCCGCCGGCACGGAAGATATTTCCCTCCGGGAAAAGTTCCCGGAGAACTTCAGCAGCTTTCTGGAGCAGCTGGTCGCCGGAGATATGACCCTTGTCATCGTTGACACGCTTCAAGCCGTTCAGATCGGCAAAGACGATACCCAGATCCTTGATCTGATCATCGCCGCCTGCGATCCGGTCGATCCGGTTGTTCATTTCATTTCGGTTCATTACGCCGGTCAGCATATCGATGGAGCTGAGCACCTTAAGGCGCTGAACCAACTGTTCGTTGGCAATGGCGGAGGTTACAAAATAGGTTGTCAGTTCAAGGGTCTCCTTGATGCGCTCCGCATCTTTGGTTTCGAAGTTTGTAGCCCACATGTATCCGAGCAGATCTTTTCCCTTCTTCAGAGGGAAAAGAACAATGCTCCAGACACCGGCATTTGTCAGAGATTGATACCAGCGGGGATTCTTTTGCTTGACATACTCCATGTCATTTTGATTTTTCACGATGAGACAGTTACTGCCGCCGATCGTGTCTTCCCATGACAATGCAATGTTGTAAAAGTCAGGATCGTCCCGTACCACGGACCTGGTTGAAGATACCGCAATATTATTGGAACGATTCTGGGCCAGGACCCAGCATTTCTTCTCCTGTTGATCAAGTAACATGATGGAGCAGGTTCTTGCAACACACAGTTCGCGGATATCCTGGATCACGGAGGACATTGTTTCCTGAAAATCATGGCCGTCATGCAGTTTGATACAGGTGTTCAAGACGGCGGAGGTGGTATTGTGAGAAAGGTTTGCGAGTTTTTCGGTATCCAAAACCCGGGAAACTTCCTGTGTGTAGGTACAATAATAGATGTTTCCTTCGTTCACCAGGGGCATCAGGAACAGGTTGAACCAGAAATCAAACCGATCCGGATGGACATAGGTATGTACCGGGACCTTCTCTACCGCAGCACGGTAGCAGACCGTCTCGAAATTCATATCCTGAGGAAAATAATTCTGATAGAGGCTTCCGGGCACAAACTTGGTACTCATGAGCTGAGGACCGTCCCACACCTGTTCGATAGACTTTACATATGCTTTATTTCCTGCCACGAGCCGGATATCACCGTACTTTCCGTCCTCTAACAGCTCCACGGAGATCACACAGGTCATAACATCAATACAATCCACAAATGCTTGAAAATCCATATACTACACCGCCTTTCACTTCATTAAATGACTTATCTATTATCCGATCGAAATACCTGCTTCTAGTATATGACTTTTTGCCTCGGAAATCAACTGATTGAAGTATTAAGAGAATAAAAAAACGCTCAAACTCTCTGAAAAGAGTTTGAGCGAAAATGTATGTGACAAGATTCGAACTCGCGACCTTCTGATCCGTAGTCAGACGCTCTATCCAGCTGAGCTACACATACATGCTTTTTTCTTACGCAACGGGTATTGTACTATACAAGATTCCGTTTGTCAAGAGCGAAATCATCTTTTTTCATTGACCCCGCGGGAGCTTGTGTTTATAATACAATCTGACGGCTTCGGGCTCCTTCCCGAACCTGTTTTGTGAAAAATTTTGATGAAAGGGCTGCAGTGCAGAAGAGAAAAGTCTTATGGTATTTTCCGGGATCACTTTTTTAATCTATTTTCTGCCGCCCCTTCTGTTATTGTACCACCTGCTCCCGAAGGCGGCAAGGCAACCCCTGCTTCTTGCGGCCAGCCTACTTTTTTATGCCTGGGGCGAGCCGAAGTACCTGGTGCTGATGGTGGTGTCCATCCTGATGAATTACGTCTTCGGACTCCTCATGGGCAAGGCGAGAGCCGTGGGGATCCCGGAGCGGACTCTGAAACTCCACCTGGGGATCATGGTGGCCCTGGATCTGTCCCTGTTGATCTTCTTCAAGTACACGGATATGTTCCTCCACTGGGGAAATGTCATTTTCCACACCAAAACGCCGCTCCTTGACCTGGCCCTCCCCATCGGGATCTCCTTCTACACCTTTCAGGCCCTGTCCTACGTGATCGATGTCTACCGGGGAAATGTCAGTCCTCAGCGGAATCTGATGAAATTTGCCCTGTACATCTCCATGTTCCCCCAGCTGATCGCAGGCCCCATTGTCCGCTATGCGGACTTAGAGCCCCAGCTGACCCTTCGGGACGTCTCCTCCTCGGAGCTGATGGACGGTCTTGCGGGCTTTGCTAAGGGCCTTATCAAAAAAGTCCTTTTGGCCAATGCCTTCGGAGCCATGTTCGAGCTGGTGAAGGGCGCTCCCGGCCCGGTATCCCTGGCATCCGCCTGGCTCGGTGCCATAGCCTTTACCCTTCAGATCTATTTTGATTTCAGCGGTTATTCCGACATGGCCATTTCCCTGGGTCACCTGTTCGGCTACACCTTTCCCGAAAACTTCGATCATCCCTATACCGCCGTTTCCGTCACGGATTTCTGGCGCAAGTGGCATATTTCTCTCGGCACCTGGTTCCGGGAATATGTTTACATTCCTCTTGGCGGAAACCGGGTGGGAACCCTTCGGCATATCTTCAACCTTTTGGCAGTCTGGATGCTGACGGGCCTCTGGCACGGTGCAGCCTTTAACTTCCTGCTCTGGGGCCTGTACTACGGCATCTGGCTGATCCTGGAAAAATACCTGATCCTGCCCGGGCTTGGCGGCAACGCTTCGGAGAAAAACAGACGCAAGATTGCCGGCGCCGGCAACACTGCCACTGCCGCTACCGCTACCGCTGCCGGAGAACGCGGTCGACTCATTTCTGTCATCGGACGTCTTTATACGATCCCGGTTATCATCATCGGCTGGGTACTGTTCGCCTTTACAGACCCTGCTGAGCTGGGCAGCTACCTGCTTTCCATGGTGGGAGCCGGCGGGCTTGCGGATCATTTTTCGCTGACAGTCTTCCTGCAGTATGCCGTTATGCTGGCCCTGGGCATCCTGTGCTCCACCCGCCTTCCGGGCAAGCTTTATAACGGCTTAAAGAAGAACCGCCCCGTGATCCTGGCGATCCTGCTGCTCATTGGCGTGATCCTTTCCGTGGCAGCCATTACCTACGACAGCTATAATCCGTTCCTGTATTTCAGGTTCTGATCATTCTTAGGTGCAACTTGACTACGGAAATGGAGAAACAATCCTAAATCGCAGTTATCATGAAATGATTGAGGAAGTTTTATGGACAGAAAAAGAGAAAAATCTGAATATACGATCTTCACAAAAAAGAAGGTCTTTTGGACGATCCTGATCCTTTGGTGTCTCGTGACTTTGGTTTGTGTGGTGCGTCCTGACAGAGAATATTCATCCAAGGAGAAGAGGTCACTGACCACTCGTGAGAGTATTGCTCCTTCGAAGCTGGCCTCGGGAAATCTTGACCAAAAGGTGGAAACCTATGTGACGGACCAGCTTCCCGGGCGTGACAGTCTGATCAGTCTGCGCAGCTCGTTTCTTTTACTGACCGGCAATCGCTATTCTCAGGGCGTGATCCTCGGAAAGAACGGTCAGATGATGGAGCCCTTTGAAACTCCTTCAGAGGAAACTACTTCCGGAACCATTGATGCCATCCGAAAGATCGGGGAAATGAGCGATGCCCCCTCCCTGGTTGTGGTGGTTCCCACCGCTGTGGGCGTGTGCACGGATCTGCATCCGGCTCAGCTTCGGACAGATGACCAGAAAGTCTGGGCAGAATCCTTCGGAGCATCTCTCCCTGAGGGCGTAGACTTCTGCGACCTGACAAATGAACTCGTCGCACTTCATCAGAGCGGAGAGCAGGTCTATTACCGGAGCGACCATCACTGGCGGACAGAGTCGGCATTTGCCTGCCTGCCTACTGTGGCGGAGGCACTGGGGATAGAGGGAGAGACAAGGAATTCAGACTCTGAAACCCCTGGACTTGACAATGAAGATCTTGTTCCCGACAAAGAGACACCGGACCCGGGCGTTGTTGCAGCGGAAGGTTCGAAAGCTTCCTGGACACGGGCCGTGGTCTGCACAGATATGCACGGATCTCTTGCGGCGGCAAGTGGTTATTCCTGCCGCGGTGAGGATCTTGCCATCTACATTCCCGATCAGGAGATCGCCTATGTGGTCACAGACACACAGAAGAGCACAAAGAAGGGAAGTCTCTACGATCTCGAGGGTTTGAAAGGTGACGATCCCTACCGTGTGTTCTTGGGAGGTAACTCCGGCGAGCTCCGGAT
>JAGACB010000059.1 GCA_017614345.1 Lachnospiraceae bacterium | reverse complement strand
CCGTCCGATGGTCGTTTCGGAAAAATGTCCGGGATAGACCACCGTATCATCCGGAAGCTTATACAGCTTATCGATGATGGAGGAAACAAGCTTTGCCGCGGATCCTCCGGGGAAATCCGTCCTTCCCACGGACCCGTCAAAGAGGGTATCTCCGCTCATCAGGGTCTTTTCGGCCTCAAAGTAGAAGCAGCAGCTTCCCTCGGTATGGCCCGGAGTCTCAATAACGCGGAAGGTAAAGCCCGCAAGGTTCAGCACATCCCCCTCCCGGAAGAACCGGTCGGCCTTGACTGTCACGTTTCCGAAGCCGAACATCATGGCCAGATTCTTATCACAGTCCTCGATGAGTTCCCGTTCCTTCTCTGCGATGTAAACGGGAAGCTCTTCTCCCCGTTCCTTTGCCGCCCTGCGAAGTCCCGGAACACCCATGATGTGATCAATGTGCCCGTGGGTCAGGATCACCGCTGCCGGATGAAAGCCTTCGGAAAGGCAGTATTCGTAGATCTTCTCGCCTCTCTCCGGCGCATCAAAGATCAAAGCTTCTCCGGTTTCTTCATTTCCCAGGATAAAGACGTTCGTATCGAACAATCCCATGGATCTCTGAATGACTTTCATGCCTGCTCCTTTCCGGCGGTACGCTCTTCTTGAGCATCACTGCCTGCTTGCTTTTCCTGAAGGCTGCACCTTCGTGTCAGCCGGCATTTCCGTATATGCCATATACTTCGTGTCAGCCGGCATTCTGTGCCTGCCATACACTTCGTATCAGCCTGCACGTTCAATATCATAGACACCTTCCACGGTACGGATCTTGTCGCAGATGCTGCGCAGCTCCTCCTTGGATGAGATGTCGAAGGTCATCATGATGGTGGCGGTCTCCTGCTTGTTCTTGCGAACGTTGATGGAGGTGATATCGATCTGCCGCTCGGACAGGATCTTGGTGATGTCCACCAGAAGACCCACACGGTTCTTGGCAAAGATCCGGATCTCCGCAGAGTAGGTGCCCTTGGTCTGGGCAATGGATTCGATGGACCACTCGGCAGGTGTCAGGCGGACACGTTCATTTTCCGGAAGGGACATGATGTTGATGCAGTCGGTCCGGTGAATGGTGATGCCTCTGCCGCGGGTGATGAAGCCCACGATCTCGTCTCCGGGAACCGGGTTACAGCAACGGCTGAAGCGTACAGCCACGTCATCTGCGCCGTTGACCACGATGCCGCTCTTTCTGTGGTGATATACAGAAGGAGCCTCCTTCCGGTCGAAGCCTTCGCCCCGGCTTGCATCCTGGTTCTGCTGAGCGATCTGCTGGGCAGTCTGTCCGGAGGATGCCACCTGGAGTTGCTGATTCTGGGCATTCTTTCCTGTGGGAAGGGTGCCCGCAAGGACATCCGCATCCGAAAGGGCCTGACGCTTCTTGCTGCGCAGTTCTTCCTGAAGCTTGCCCACCACCTGACCTTCGGAAAGGCCGCCGTGGCCAACCGCTGCCAGCACCGAATCCCAGTCCCTGAAGCCGTACTTGGCCATGACCTTGTTCATCAGCTCAGGCTTGTAGATATCACTTAATACAATAGCTTTGCTCTTGCAATAAGCCGCGATCAGATCCTTTCCGCGGGCAATGTTATCATCCCTGGACTGATTCCGGAACCACTGATTGATCTTGCTGCGGGCCTGGCCGCTCTTAACGATCTTCAGCCAGTCACGGCTGGGTCCCTTGGAATTCTGGGAGGTGACGATCTCGATCCGGTCACCGTTCTGGATCTGGTAGTCAATGTTCACGATCCGGTTGTTGACTCTGGCGCCGATCATGCGGTTTCCCACCGCAGTATGGATGGCATAGGCAAAGTCAACGGGGGTGGACCCTGCAGGCAGGGTAATGACATCGCCCGTAGGGGTAAAGCAGTAAACGCTGTCGGAAAACAGGTCCAGGTCATTCTTCAGAACGTCCAGGAACTCCTTGTTATCGGACATATCGTTCTGCCATTCCAGGATCTGACGAAGCCAGTTGAGCTTCTCTTCCTCGCTCTTTAAGGCTGCCTCACCGGAGCCGCTCTCCTTGTATTTCCAGTGCGCCGCGATACCGTATTCGGCAGTGCGGTGCATTTCCCTGGTACGGATCTGGATCTCGAAGGGCTGTCCCGTTTTCGAGATCAGTGTGGTATGCAGGGACTGATACATGTTGGGCTTGGGCATGGCAATATAGTCTTTGAAACGGCCGGGGATCGGTTTGTACATCTCATGGAGCACACCTAAGGCTGCATAGCAGTCCTTGACGCTTTCCACAATGATCCTGACCGCAAAGACGTCATAGATCTGGTCAAAGGTCTTGTTCTTATTGACCATCTTCTTGTAAATGCTGAAAATGTGCTTGACTCTTCCCTCAAGGAACGCCGGGATCTCCGACTTTTCAAGCTCGGCGGATACATCCGAAATGATCTCCGCAACAAAACGCTCCCGGTCTTCCTTCACCAGGTTGATGCTGCTTTCGATCTCGGCATACTTCTCCGGCTCCAGATAGCGCAGGGACAGGTCATCTAACTCCGTTTTGATACGGCTGATACCCAGTCGGTTGGCAATGGGCGCATAGATGTCCATGGTCTCCCTTGCCTTTTCCTTCTGCTTCTCGGGCTTCATGTACTGGAGGGTCCTCATGTTGTGAAGACGGTCTGCCAGCTTGATGATGATAACACGGATGTCCTTGGCCATGGCCAGGAACATTTTCCTGAGGTTCTCTGCCTGGATCTCCAGCTTATCCTGCTCCCAGGACAGCTGAGTCAGCTTGGTAACGCCGTCCACCAGCATGGCAACTTCCTCGCCGAACATATCGGCGATCTGCTTGTAGGTGTAAGGGGTGTCCTCAATGACATCATGAAGGAGCCCGGCCATAATGGTCTCCTTGTCCATCTCCAGCTCAGCCAGGATAATGGCTACGCAGATGGGGTGGGAGATGTAAGGCTCGCCGGACTTTCTCTTCTGGTCGCCGTGGGCGCTCCTCGCCAGCGCATAGGCCTTCTCGATCATGCTCAGATCATCCGAGGGATGATAGGCACGGATCACACTGATGAGCCTCTGAAAGAGGATCTCCGGATCCGTAAAATCGTCAGGGATATCGTCAAATGAGTCCTTCGCAGGCAAAAGCTTTGCTCTGGCGCTGTCACGTTCCTCCGAATCAAGCATGGTGGATTCCACATGGGCCTTGGCGGATTTTCGTTTATTCTCGATGTTGTCGTCTTTCTTTTGATCGGTATCGTCCATTCCTAGATCACCTTTTCGTCTTGTCTGCGTGATTAATGCAGGCATAGTAATACTTAACTGTCAAATACAGGATTATTTTCCTTCATAAATGATCGCGGAAGAAACCTGATAGCCCTCACTCTCCAGTTTCTTTCTGCCGTCCAAGCCGGCCAGCTCGATCACAAATGCGATCCGTACCACTTCGCCGCCCAGTCTTTCCACCAGACGGATGATAGCCTCCGTGGTGCCTCCCGTGGCGATCAGGTCATCAATGATCACAACCTTCTGTCCGGGGCAAATGGCATCCTTATGCATCTCCAGTGTGGCAGAGCCGTACTCGAGCTCATAGGACTCCTCAATGGTCTCACAGGGAAGCTTACCCTTCTTTCTGACAGGAACAAAGGGCTTATGATCCAGATAAGCGATGGGAACGCCGAAAATGAATCCTCTGGACTCGGGAGCTACGACTACATCATAGTCCACGTCCGCAAGGAGTTCTCTTAAGGAATCCACGGCAAGAGCCAGTCCGTCGGCATCGCCTAACACACTGGTCACATCACGGAACATGATACCGGGTTCGGGAAAATCCGGAATGGTTCTAACATACTCTTTCAGATCTTTACTCATGTCTCCTCCTCCTTTCCTGTCCGCCCGGATATGCGAAGGGCGTAACGGGAATTATAACCTTTAGTGTATCATTTTCTGTTATCTCGGTCAATAAAAAGTATACTTGCGTCACTTCTCATCTCATTTGAACTCATCCACGATATACTGAACGCTCCGAGTTCCCCGGAACTCATTGAAGGATGCGTGGTAGCTGAGGGTGGCTCTGACGGCACTTGCAGCGCCGGTTGCCATCTTCTCCTCTTCTGCGATCCCGAATTTCTGCCGGTAGTAATACAGGAACTCCTCGCCTCTTCGAAACAGGATCATGGCGCTTTCTCTTTCGCCTTCCTTGGTTCTTACTCCCAGACGTAAGGTACCGTTCTTCATGGAGGAAGGGTCTCTGGTCAGTCTGACCTCCGCCCTGTCCACAGCAAATACCGGTGCTTCATTTCCCTTTCCGCAGGGCTCAAGAAGGGCCATTTCCTCCACCAGAGCATCATTTACCGCTGAGGGAGAAACAGGCAGATCCACCCGGATCTTCCGTACCAGCTCTTCTTCCTTCAACTCGCAGAGCTCATTGATCTTTTTGCGGAAGGCATCGATCTTCTCCTTCGGAAGGGAAAGACCTGCTGCTCCTTCATGGCCGCCGAACTTAGTCAGATATTCCTGACAGCCGTTCAGGCCATTTAAGATATGATAACCCTCCACGGATCTTCCGGAACCCTTGCAGATCCCCTCCTCCGCACTGTCCGTCAGGACAATGCTGGGTCTGCAGAAGCGTCTGGACAGATGCGAGGATACAAGCCCCGCCACACTTTCATGAAGTTTGGGCAGATAGACCACCAGTACCTTGTCAGGCTCCCGCCCCGGGGTATTCATCCCCAAGAGATCCAGCCGGTCGATCTCATCCATGGCCAGATTCTCTCCGATATTGGTCATCTGTTTGCGTTCTTCATTTAATTCCCGAAGACGGGACGCCAGCTCTGCCGCCTCCGACAGGTCATCTGCCAGGAACAGCTTTACGGCCAGCTCTGCCGTCTCCAATCTTCCGCCTGCATTGATCATGGGTCCCAGATAAAAGCCGAAGGACTCCGCTCTCACATCCTCGGGAAGTACCGCCTTCACCGCACAGAGATTCAGCATGGCTGCATCGATCTGCCGATGATGGAACATCCAGATGCCGTACTTCACCAGGAACCGGTTGTCCTTTACCAGAGGCATGACATCACAGACCGTGGCAAAGGCCACGTGGGGGATCAAAGTTGACAACAGGGGCTTACGCTCCGGCAGGCAGAAATCAAAATAGGCCAGCATGAACTTCCAGGCCACCATGGCTCCGCAGATCTCCTTAAAGGAGCTGGGGCAGTCCGGCTGATGAGGGTCGATGCAAACATCCGCCTCGGGAAGTACGGGAACCAGTTCGCCATCAGGTCCCGGGCGCCTCACCACCTGGTGATGATCGGTGACGATGACCTGCATTCCTGCCTCTTTTGCAACCCGTATGGGCTCTAAGGCCGCAATTCCGTTATCGCAGGTGATGGCAAGACTGATGCCGTCATCGATGGCCTCCCGGATCATGTTTACATTGAGACCGTAACCGTCTCTCATCCGGTGAGGTACTCTCCAGTCCACCCGGCCTCCGGCCAGGAAAATGGCTCTCATCAGGATCACGATGGACATGGTCCCGTCCACGTCGTAATCTCCGAAGATCCGGATCCTGCCGCCCTCCCGGATGGTCTTATGCAGTAACTGTACCGCAGGAGGGATCCCCTTCATGGCTTCCGGAGGCTCCATAAAGGAAAGCACCTCCTCTAAGGTCTTCAGGGATTCGAAATCCCGGAACAGATACTCTTTAAATTCCTCTTCCGTTACAATATCACGGTTTCTGATGACTCTTGCCGTATAAGGAGAGATGCCGAAGGTCCGGGCAAGTCCCTCAAAATCTGCTTTCTTGTTAAAACAGGTCCATTTGGTCGCTACGGAGTACTCTCTGCAGCTTTTTTCATTTGCTCCCGGCATACCGGCCCCTCCTTTCCGGAACGAATCACAGATCTACTGATCCTTCGGCCAAAACCGAAGAACCGTTATCATTCAGCAACCTGAAAAAACATCAGGTTAGTCAATTGATTACTTGTTACTCTCCAACGCATGCAGGAACAGTCCGCTTCTGAGCTTCGGCTCAAACCAGGTGGACTTCGGAGGCATCAGACGGGAAGCGTCTGCAACTGCCAGCAGTTCACTGATGGAAGTAGGATACATGGAAAATGCTACTGCAGGATGATCGGTCTCATTGACCTTCCGCTCCAGCTCTGCATTTCCGCGGATGCCGCCGATGAACTCGATGCGGTGATCCGTCTTGGGATCCTCGATACCGAGAACCGGTCCCAACAGCTCGTTCTGCAGAACGGAAACATCCAGGCCGTCAACGGCATCGTCCTTCATGATCTCGGGACGGGCAGTCAGGCGGTACCATTTGTGCTCCATATACATACCGAAGGAACCCTTTGCCGCAGGGGAGATCTCCTCACTCTCTGCCAGAGAACGAACCTCAAATTCCTTGGAGATCCGCTCCATAAAGGTCTCCGGAGTAAAACCGTTCAGATCCTTTACATAGCGGTTATAAGGCATGATCATCAGCTGCTCGTCGGGGAACAGAACGCTCAGGAAGTAATTGAACTCCTCGCTTCCGTTGTAATCCGGGAACTGCTCTCTGCGGCGAACGCCCACACGGACAGCGGAGGCTGCACGGTGATGTCCGTCTGCAATGTAGGTGTAGGGCACCTTCTCCTCAAACAGAGCCTCCAGGCTCTTGACGGATGCATCGTCGGAGATCACCCAAACCGCATGACGGATACCGTCCTCGGACACAAAGTCATATACGGGAGCAGTTGCTGCCTTCTCCTTGGCGATGAGCGCGGAGATCTCGGGGATCTCGCGATAAGCCAGGAAAATGGGGCCTGTCTGGGTATCCGTGGTATCTACATGATGGATCCGGTCTGCTTCCTTGTCAGCACGGGTATTCTCATGCTTCTTCACAATGCCTGTGATATAGTCATCAATGGAGGAGCAGGCTACCAGACCGGTCTGGGTCCTTCCGTCCATGGTCAGTTCATAGATGTAATAGCAGGGCTTCTGCTCCTTGAAGAATACACCCTCGCTGATCCTTGCCTGCAGCATCTCTGCCGCCTTTTCATAAACGCACTCGTCATAGGTTCCTACGGAAGCCGGGAACTGAGTCTCTGCGCGGTCGATGTTCAGGAAGGACAGGGGCTTGTCTGCTACTTCTGCGCAGGCTTCCTCTCTGTCATATACGTCATAGGGCAATGCTGCCACCTGAGATGCTTTGTCTTCGGCCGGACGAATGGCACGAAACGGTTTTACGATAGCCATGTTTTTTCTCCTCTGATTATTTTTGTATAGGCGATCATCTGAGGATCTGACGACCCTCAAACTAACCGAAAAGCCACAAAGATGCTGATAAGGCACCTCTGTGGCAGTTTCTACTATAGAAAGAAGCAGGTAAATAGAAATCGTTTGCCTCGCTTTGCTCGTCAAACAGAATTATTTAACCACTCTTACCTTGATAACGCCCTCAACTGCTTCCAGCTTGGAAACCAGTTCAGCACTTGCGGGAGTATTCAGATCAAACAATGCATATGCATAGTCACCCTTGGACTTGCAGATCATATCATCGATGTTGATGCCTGCCTCACCTGCAATGTTTGTGAACTTGCTGATGATGGTGGGCTTGTTGTGATGGAAGATCGCAATTCTGGCAGCCTTGGTAGCTTTGCCCAGATCGCAGTCCGGATAGTTTACGGAATGGATGATGTTACCGTTTTCAACGTACTCTCTGATCTCGTTAACAGCCATGATCGCACAGTTGTCTTCTGCCTCGCCTGTGGAAGCTCCGAGGTGAGGAGTGCAGATCACGTTCTTAACGCCCATGATCTCGGGAACTGCGAAGTCGGTTACGTACTTAGCGATCTTACCGCTCTCAAGAGCAGCCTTGATATCATCGTTTACAACCAGGGTATCTCTTGCGAAGTTCAGGACGATAGCCTTGTCAGCAAGAAGAGCCAGGGTGTTCTTGTTCAGAGTACCCTTTGTGGACTCGATAGCCGGTACATGAATGGTTACATAGTCAGCATTCAGCAGGGCTTCTTCCATCTTGTTGCAGTGATGTACGTGATGGGAAATGTTCCATGCGGAAGCATTTGACAGGTAAGGATCATAACCGTATACTTCCATACCCATAGCTACTGCAGCGTTTGCTACACGGTAGCCGATCGCACCGAGACCCAGAACGGCAAGCTTCTTGCCTGCGATCTCAGTACCTACATAATTCTTCTTACCCTTTTCAACGGTCTTTGCAATGTCGGGATCATCAGCGATGCTCTTAACATACTCGATACCGCCGTCTACGTTTCTTGCAGCAAGGATCATGGAACCGATCACCAGCTCCTTAACGGAGTTAGCGTTTGCACCGGGAGTATTGAATACTACGATACCCTTTTCTGCACACTTATCAAGGGGAATGTTGTTAACACCTGCACCTGCACGTGCAACAGCCAGAAGAGAATCCGGCAGATCCAGTTCATGCATGGAAGCACTTCTTACCAGAACTACCTCGGCTTCGCCGTACTCTTCGATCACTTCATAGTTATCATCAAACAGGTCCAGACCGCAGGAAGCGATCGGATTAAGGCACTTTACTTTTACCATTTTCTTATGACCATCCTCTCATCAGGAATTCTCTTTTTCAAACTTGTCCATGAACTCAACCAGAGCCTGAACACCTTCGATAGGCATTGCATTGTAGATACTTGCACGCATACCGCCTACGCTTCTGTGACCCTTCAGGTTCTCGAAGCCTGCAGCCTTTGCTTCCTTAACGAACTTAGCGTCAAGATCAGCATCGCCGGTTACGAAAGGAACATTCATCAGGGATCTGGATGCGGGCTCAACGGTACCCTTGAACATCTTGGACTGATCAAGGAAGTCGTAAAGGATCTTAGCCTTCTTCTCGTTCAGCTCCTTCATTGCGGAAAGGCCGCCCATCTTCTTGATCCACTTGAATACCTTGCCGCAGATATAGATACCGTAGCAGGGCGGTGTATTGTACATGGAACCGTTGTCTGCATGGATCTTGTACTGCATCATGGTAGGAACGGTGTCATCAACGGTCTCGGGGATCAGATCCTCACGGATGATCACGATCACAACGCCTGCAGGACCTACGTTCTTCTGAACGCCGCCGTAGATCACGCCGTACTTGCTTACGTCTACCGGCTCGGACAGGAAGCAGGAGGAAACATCCGCAACAAGGGTCTTGCCCTTTGTGTTGGGAAGCTCGTGGAACTTGGTACCATAGATGGTGTTGTTCTCACAGATATATACATAGTCAGCATCATCGCTGATGGGAAGATCGGAACAGTCGGGAATGTAGGAGAAGGTCTTGTCCTCGCTGGTAGCGATCTTATTTGCCTTCACATACTTCTGCGCTTCCTGATAAGCCTTCTTTGCCCACTGACCGGTAACGATGTAATCTGCTACACCGTTCTTCTTCAGGTTCATGGGGATCATGGCAAACTGAAGGGATGCGCCGCCCTGAAGGAACAGTACCTTATAGTTGTCCGGGATGTTCATCAGCTCGCGAAGATCCTTTTCTGCTTCGTCGATGATGTCCTGATAAGCCTTACTTCTGTGGCTCATCTCCATAACGGACATTCCGGTGCCCTTGTAATCAAGCATCTCTGCTGCTGCTTCCTTCAGTACCTCTTCCGGCAGAACCGCGGGTCCTGCGGAGAAATTGTAAACTCTGCTCATCTTTCTTCCTCCGAAATTTCATTGTGTTATCTTGGGTCACAGTTCTTGGACTTGTGACAAATATCACACCTATTTTAGACTCCCGACCTCTATCCGTCAACTGTTTTTTTTCTCACCTGAGATATTTCTTCAGGAACTGCCCCGTATAGGACTTTTTGCAACGGGCCACTTCCTCGGGAGTTCCCGTGGTTACAATGGTTCCGCCCCGCTCTCCTCCTTCGGGCCCCAGGTCGATGAGGTAATCGGCACACTTGATGACGTCCAGATTGTGTTCGATGACGATCACCGTATTGCCGCTGTCCGCCAGGCGCTGCAGGATCTCAATGAGCTTGTGGACATCCGCAAAGTGCAGACCCGTGGTGGGCTCATCTAAGATATAAACGGTCTTTCCGGTGGCTCTTCTGGCCAGCTCCGTAGCCAGCTTCACACGCTGGGCCTCACCGCCGGAAAGGGTGGTGGAGGGCTGCCCCAGCTTGATATAGGAAAGGCCTACATCCCTTAACGTCACGATCCTGGAATAGATCTGGGGAACGTTCTGGAAGAAGTCGCAGGCTTCCTCCACCGTCATATCCAGCACATCCGAAATAGTCTTTCCTTTATAATGTACCTCCAGGGTCTCCCGGTTGTAACGGGCACCGTGGCACACATCACAGGGCACGAACACATCCGGCAGGAAGTGCATCTCGATCTTTACGATACCGTCTCCGCCGCAGGCTTCGCAGCGTCCGCCCTTCACATTGAAGGAAAATCTTCCCTTGGTATAGCCCTTGGCCTTCGCATCCGGAGTTCCCGCAAAGAGATCCCGGATCAGATCAAAGACGCCGGTATAGGTAGCCGGGTTCGAACGGGGTGTCCGTCCGATGGGACTCTGATCAATGTTGATGACCTTATCAAGGGCCTCGTAACCGGTCATTTTTCCGAACTTTCCGGGAATGGTCCGGGCACGGTTTAACTTCTTTAACAGATATTTGCAGAGGATCTCATTCACCAGGGAGCTCTTTCCGGAACCGGAAACACCGGTCACGCAGGTAAAGACACCCAGAGGGAAATCCACGTCGATGCCCTTTAAGTTGTGCTCCGCAGCTCCGCTGACATGCAGGTATCCCTTGGGAGTTCTGCGGACCGCAGGAGGAACGATCTTCTTTCTTCCGCTTAAATAATCACCGGTTATGGAGCCGGGGCAGTTCATGATCTCTTCTGCGGTTCCCACGCAGACCACCTGTCCGCCGTGTTCACCGGCTCCGGGGCCGATATCCACGATGCAGTCCGCAGCCAGCATGGTATCCTCATCATGCTCCACCACCAGAACGGAGTTTCCCAGATCCCGAAGGTGTTTCAAGGTTCCCAGGAGCTTTTCATTGTCCCGCTGATGAAGGCCGATACTGGGCTCATCCAGGATGTACACCACTCCCACCAGACCGGAGCCGATCTGGGTCGCCAGACGGATCCGCTGGGCTTCGCCGCCGGAAAGAGTCGAGGTTCCCCGGGCCAGAGTCAGGTAATCCAGACCTACATCCTCCAGGAACTGGAGTCTTGCCCGGACCTCCTTCAGGATCCGCTCACCAATCAGTGAATCGGAGCCGGAAAGCTTT
>JAGACB010000058.1 GCA_017614345.1 Lachnospiraceae bacterium | reverse complement strand
GATCAAAGTAGATATTGCTTCCGCTCTGTTCATTCTGACTGTTCTGAAGATTCTGATCGTCCATATGTCCCTCCTTCGGCGCATCAGGCGCCGTTACCTCTGCAGACCCTCAATCTGCAACAACTGCAATATTACTTACGGATCCCGCCCCACTCTACTACGGTGAAGCCTTCACGTTCGGGAGTTGTAAGCTCCTGCTCTGTCAGTTCATTTTCAAGAGCAGCCGCTTCTTCAGCGCTTACGCCTTCCCATACCATCCAGACACGGATCACGCTGTCCGGTTCCGGAGCAATGGAGAGGCCCATGGCCTCATCGATCTCCTCGCGGGTTGCGAAGCGGACCAGATTGTAGTCATTCTGAGACATCTGAGGCAGCCAGTAAATGATCATCTCTTCTGCTTCACGGTCGTTAAGACCCAGCACCTCAAGCTTCTCCTCAAGGAAGCTCTGAATATCATCTCCTGCCACCAGGAAGCCTTCCTTCTCACTCGTCATAACGGAGAATTCCGGAAGCTCGCTCTCATAATACAGACTGTAGTATGTCTTTAAAGTATCGGGATCCGTCAGGGTTCCGTTCTTCTCTGCGATCACGTTCCAGCCGTTTCGATAATCGGGATAGGTTACGGTAAACAGCTCCGGATCGGATACCTGAACCGTGACCTGTGTCTTCTCTTCGGGATACAGATAGATCACGGGCTTATCCACGGTATAAGGGCCGCCGCCACCGCCTCCTCCGATCGGGTTTGAGCCGAACATTGCAGTGTAGAGCCCCCATACGCCTGCTCCGCCGCAGCAGCAAAGGAGCAACAGAACGATAATGACCACTATGATAATGATCACAACCTTTCCCTTTCCTTTTTTCTTTTCCTCCGGAACCATTGTGGGCTCTGAGGCTGCTGTGGGATCAAAATAAATGTTACTGTTACTCTGTTCGTTCGAATTCTCCATCATCTTTTTCCTTTCCCGGACTTTGCCTCTCGGGCCGTCCTTTTTGTATAGTATAGACCACATACTTATCAAAAATCAAGCATTTTCCCGATAAGTAAATAAGAAGTGAGGAACCCGGCTTTTCGAGCTCCTCACTTCAAAGGACAGTAATATATCTGTTTTGGTCACAACTTAGTTTCAGATTTTTGTTCGGCACTGATCTTACTGCGAAGCAGTCAGATCACTTCATATTTTCAAATACCTTCTTTGCTTCCTCCGGCAGCTCCGAAAGCTTACGGATGGCTGGGGTTCCCTCCGGAACCGTTCCGAAACCGTAGGATGCGTGGATAAAGGGGATCCCGGCTTCCGTTGCGGAATTGTAGTCTCCCATGATATCTCCCACATAAAGCGCTTTCTTCAGATGGTTACGCTCCACCACCAGGCGGATGTTATCGCCCTTTTCCAGTCCGGTCCTGCCGTAATTCTCCGTATCATCAAAATATTTTTCCAGCTGATGATACTTCAGAAAGGCTTCAATGTAACCCTCCTGGCAGTTGCTGATGATGGCAAGAAAATAGTTCTTATGAAGGATAGCCAGGGTCTCTTCCAGATCGGGATACAAAACACCGCCGTGAAGGCTTAAGTATTCATTCTCATAGTCGGTGCAGCCTTTTAACAGCTCCAGGGCCCGCTCCGGCGTCTCCCGGTCAAAGAAGGCGTAAGCGATCCGCTCCATGGTCTGCCCCATGAGGGACTGCAACCGTTCCACGGTCATGTGATAGGTATTTCCCGGGATCTGGTCCAGATACTCGTTCCAGGACTCGGCAACTCCCTCGGCGGAGTCCCAGAGGGTTCCGTCCAGGTCGAACAGAATGCCGTATTCCTTCTTTTCTGTTTTTGAAGTGTTCTTTTTCTTTCGTGAAGCCACTGGAATCCTTCCTCTCATGAACTGATCTCCGGAAAATGTTCTCTTCCCGGAGATCAGATCTTTCATCTTATTACAAAATCATTTTTCTCAGGATCACTCCGAACGAAGTGCGGTAACGGGATCCTTCTTTGCTGCCGTCATGGCCGGGATAATGCCGCCGATCAGGGTCAATACCACGCTGAGGATCACCAGGATCACTGCTCCTACAATGGGAAGTCTTGCACTGACATCCGTGGTGTCTGCAACGGCATGGATCACAATGTTGCCGGGGATCAGGATCAGGATCGATACACCGATTCCGAGAAGGCCTGCAAACAGACCCACGATAAAGGTCTCGGCGTTGAATACCTGGGAAATATTTCCCTTGGATGCACCGATCGCACGGAGAATACCGATCTCCTTGGTACGCTCAAGTACGGAAATGTAGGTGATGATACCGATCATGATGGAGGATACGATCAGGGATACTGCCACGAAGGCGATCAGCACGTAGGAGATCACGTTGATAATGGTGGTGATGGAGGACATCAGAAGGGCTACCGTATCGGTATAAACGATCTTGTCTTCATCCTTTTCCACACCCTCATTGTACTTCTTGATGCAGGCGCTGACCTGATCCTTGTTCTCAAAGCTGTCGGTATAGATACTGATGGAAGAAGGTGCGTCAAGACTTACCACACCGAACTCCTCCAGGTTCTCATCCATGTCTCCGGTGGAAACGAACAGATCGTAGATCTTGATCAGGACTTCCTGTCTCGGCTCATCCTCGATGAAACGATCCAGCATGCCGGCCATCAGATTGTTGTTGTACTCGGTCATGGCCTTGACGGGATCTTCGGTCTCACTTTCCTCTTCGGACTCTGCTTCTGTTTCCTTTTCGGTTTCTTTTTCGGTTACTTCTTCTGTTGCTTCCTCGGTTACTTCTTCTGTTGCTTCCTCGGTAACCTCTTCACTTCCCGCTTCGGTAAGAGCTTCTGTTCCGTCGGGAGTCATCATACCTTCGGGAATGCTCATGCCATCAGGGATGCTCATGCCTTCGGGGAGACCGGTTCCGTCGGTCAATCCTGTTCCGTCGGTCAGGCCGGTTCCGTCAGGATTCATCATCCCCTCCGGAATATTCATACCCTCAGGAATACTCATCCCTTCAGGGATCTCAGTTCCTTCGCCCATTCCGGGGTAGCCTGTCATGCCGGTCATTCCGCTCATGCCGCCCATTCCGCCCATTCCGGGATAGCCGCTCATGCCGCCCTGGCCGGAAAGGCTCATCAGCTCTTCCGTGGAGAATTCGCTCATGATGCTCTGGAATACAATGGCCTTGTCGGCATTGCTCAGGGTCTCCACAAAACGGATGGCGTTGGAAGCCTTTGCTTCATCATCCGGAATGGAGAATTCCAGTCCACTGGTCACGTCAATGGCG
>JAGACB010000057.1 GCA_017614345.1 Lachnospiraceae bacterium | reverse complement strand
TGAAACAGCAGAAGAGGTGGAGAACCTGATCAAAACGCTGAAAGGCGAGAACTGAGAGACAGGAGAAAAGAAGAAAAATGAACTTAAAAGACCAAACAGCCATTGTGACCGGCGGAAGCCGGGGCATCGGGCGGGCCATCTGCATCAAGCTGGCTTCTCTCGGAGCCAATATCGTAACCTGCTATGCCCGTGGAGCTGAGGCTGCAGATGAGACCGTCAAGGCCTGCGAAGACTACGGTGTCAAGTCATTAGCCGATCAGGCGTACGTATCAAAGGCAGAAGACGTGGATCGTCTTTTTGAAGAAGGAAAGAAGCTCACCGGAAGCGTTGAGATCCTGGTGAACAATGCCGGCATCACCCGTGACAATCTGATCATCCGCCTGACGGATGAAGACTTTGAGCAGGTCATGAACACCAACCTGAAGGGCTCCTTCTATGCCATGAGAGCCGCAGCCAAGCTGATGATGAGAAAGCGTTACGGCCGTATTGTCAACTTAAGCTCCATCGTAGGTATCTACGGAAATGCAGGTCAGGTAAATTACGCTGCCAGCAAGGCCGGCGTTATCGGTATGACCCGTTCCTTTGCAAGAGAACTCGGCAGCAGAGGCATTACCTGCAACGCTGTGGCACCGGGCTTTATCCGGACGGATATGACAGACATTCTCCCGGAGGAGACCAAGGCAGAGCTGGCAAAGCAGATCCCTTTGGGACGCATCGGAACCCCCGAGGATGTGGCAAATGCAGTTGCCTTCCTGGTATCTGAGGAAGCAGCCTACATTACCGCTCAGGTGATCGAAGTATCCGGCGGAATGATGTGATCACTTTGACAGAGTGACCGGATCACCGTGACAGAGTGATAAAAAGATCAAGGCGGAATGCTTTGAATACCATAATGAGAGAAACATTTGACAGGAGAAAAGAAACAATATGAAGAGAAGAGTAGTGATCACAGGCATCGGAACCATTAATCCCATCGGTCATAATCTTGAGGAGACCTGGGAAAATGCAAAAAAAGGTGTCTGCGGTATCGATTTTACAAAGCAGTTTGATACCACCGATTTTAAAGTAAAGGTTTCCGGTGAAGTGAAGGATTATGATCCCGAGCAGTACCTGGATAAGAAGGAAGCAAAGAAGATGGACCGCTACACCCAGTTTGCGGTGATCGCGGCAAAGGAAGCCCTGGCAGACAGCGGCATCGATATTGAAAAGGAAGCAGATCCCTTCCGTCTGGGAACCATCATCTCCAGCGGTATCGGCGGTCTTAAGACCATTGAAGACGAGCACAACCGCGGTCTTCAGAGAGGCTTTGAGAAGATCTCTCCTTTCTTTATCCCCATGGCCATCTCCAACATGGCTGCCGGTGAGGTTGCCATCCGTACAGGCTTCAAGGGCGAGTGCCTGAGTATTGTCACTGCCTGTGCATCCAGTACCAATGCACTGGGCGAAGCGTTCCATGCCATCCGTGACGGTTATCAGGATGTGGTATTGGCCGGCGGTGCCGAGGGTACCATCTGTGACCTGGCTCAGGGCGGCTTCACCGTTATGAAGGCTCTGTACTCCGGCGATGATCCGAAGCGTGCTTCCATTCCCTTTGATGCGGAGAGAGGCGGATTTGTCATGGGTGAGGGCGGTGCAGTCCTGATCCTGGAGGAACTGGAGCATGCCAAGGCAAGAGGTGCCAAGATCTACGCAGAGTTCGTCGGCTACGGTGCAACCTGTGACGCCTATCATATCACGGCTCCGGATCCCGAAGGTACCGGCGCGGCAAGAGCCATGAAGATCGCCATGGAGGATGCAGGACTTGCTCCCGAGGAGATCGGCTACATCAACGCTCACGGTACTTCCACTCATCTGAACGATGCCGGTGAGACCAAGGCCATCCACATCGCCTTCGGCGAGCATGCAGGAAAGCTTATGGTCAGCTCCACCAAGTCCATGACCGGACATCTGATGGGTGCAGGCGGCGCTCTGGAAGCTATTTTCCTTGCTAAGGCAGTTCAGGAGGGCTTTGTTCCCGCCACCATCAATTATCAGGTTCCCGATCCGGAGTGCGATCTTGATTACGTTCCCGGAACCGGAAGAGTAGTTCCTGAGCTTCAGGCAGGTCTGTCCAACTCTCTGGGCTTCGGCGGCCACAATGCCACCATTGCCATCAAGAAGTGGGTAGAATAAGTTACAGATCGAAGACCTGTAACAATCAGTGATTCAGGGCAAATGCCCTCAAAAGCGGAGGTAAACAATGCAGCTTGATTCCAATCAGATCAGAGAGATCATTCCCCATCGTTATCCCATGCAGCTGGTAGACAGGATCACGGATTATGTTCCCGGACAGTGGGCGGACGGCATCAAATGCGTCAGCGTCAACGAGCCCTTTTTCTGCGGACATTTTCCCGAGGCACATGTCATGCCCGGAGTGCTGATCATTGAAGCTCTGGCGCAGACTGGTGCGGTAGCCATCCTCTCCGAGGAAGAATATAAGGGGAAGATCGCATTTTTCGGAGGCATCAAAAATGCCAGATTCCGTCGTCAGGTGAAGCCGGGAGATGTGCTGAACCTGCACTGCGAGATCATTTCCCGTAAGGGACCGGTGGGCTTCGGAAAAGCCGTAGCCACCGTGGACGGCAAGGTAGCTGCTCAGGCTGAGATCAGCTTTGTGATAGGCAATAAGGAGTAAGACAATGGAAGATACAGCACTTTCCGAAGTATTTCAGCAGTTCAGAGTCAGTTATTACAGGGATGTGTTTCGCAAGATCAAGACGAGAGAATTGTCCCTGACCACGGTAGAGGTATTCTGTGTGGAGATCATCGCGGCGCTTAAGAACCCGACCATCAACGAGTTTGCGTCATTTATCGGGATCTCCTCTCCGAATGCGGCCTATAAGATCAACTCCCTGATCCAGAAGGGCTATATTGAAAAGGTGCAGTCGGATACGGACAAACGGGAATACTACCTGACGGTCACGGACAAATTCTACGAGTATTATGCCATCAGCGAACGTTATCTGCTGCTTGCGGAAAAGCGCCTCAAGGAAACCCTGTCTCCGGAGGATTATACGACCTTTAACCGGATCTTGAATCAGATCAGTGAGGAGATCATGCCCGAGCTGACGGCTGAACGGGAGCAGTGAGGAGAAACCGTTTCCTTCACTTTGGACCTTCAACTTACAAACAAAAATATTGACTAATTCTGTCGGAATTTTTATAATGAATACGGAATGAAATCGATTAAGGGACGGAGCATTCAGAGCTGTCCCGATGATCTTTAGTGTTTGATAAAAAGGAGACTTTACTATGAGATTGACCATTTACCCTGTAGCGGCCATCTCGACGCCTGCAATTTTGATCTTCGTGGCCATCGGCGTGGTTCTGATCGCTCTGATCGTAGGACTTGTTCTTATGATGAAAGGCAAGAAGAAGGATCCGGATCGGGAAGATGATGAGCCTTTAATGCGCACCAAGAAGGGCACTGATGACAGTGCCATCCTTTCCGGTGACGAGCAGATCACGGTCAGCTTGGATACCACCGGTGATTTTCTTGCGGACGGCATCATGGCTGAGACTCCCGCAGACGGCGAAGGCTTCCAGGCCTTTGAAGAAGGCGGGGAAGAAACCCTCATCAACGTGGATATGGGTGACGGCTGGGAAGATTTCGGAAAGGGCGACAGCAGCTTCGAAGAGAATTCGGATGCTTCTCCCGCCAAGGAAAGCCCGAAGGCCTCAGCGCCTGCTCCTGCACAGACCTCCTCTGACAGTACTTCCGGAAAGGAAAATGCTCCTGCCTCAGCTCAGTCCTTCTCTGATTATCAGGGTTCCTACGATGAAGCGGAGGATGAGACCAGTGTACTTGGTGCAGCTCCGACTGCCGACAGCAGCTTTGAACATATCACCGCTCAGTCTGAATCGGATTCCGGGGAAGAGGGTGCATCCCTGTTGGGTGATGATGCATTTTCCTCAGGCCGTGGTGTGGGACATCGCCGCAGTGCTCAGAAGGAACAGCAGGCGATCTATTATCAGGATTCCTTTAACTCCACCGGAAGCGAAGAGAAGAGCACCGATCAGGGCATTCCGAGAGCCTTTGTGTTCCGCGTGGGTACGGAAGAACGCAAAGAGATCAACAAGAACAAGTTCTCCATCGGAAAGAGCCAGAATGCGGATTACACCGTTTCCGGCAACAACAAGATCAGCCGTGTTCATGCCATTGTGATCTACGAGAAGGGAAGCTTCTTCTTGGCTGATAATCATTCCAGTAATCATACCTACCTCGAGGATCAGGAACTGAATCCCGACCGGATGTATGAATTGACCGAAGGCAGCCGGATCCGTCTGGCAAATGAGGAATTTGTATTCCACTTGATGTAACAGTTGCAGATCTTCGATCTGCAACAATCGTCGATTAAGCAGAGCTTAATCGACGCCACTCGTTTGTCTCGCGTCAGCGAGACAAACTATTCCGCTTTCAAGAAAGTCCTTGCATTTCTTCGGATTTTTTGCTAGTATTGAGAAGTTGAATAAAAAGAGGAATAGTTTCGTATGCTTGCATACGAAACGCGTTCCG
>JAGACB010000056.1 GCA_017614345.1 Lachnospiraceae bacterium | reverse complement strand
GTGGAGAGGACCATGCGGATGATCTGTTCTTTCGGAATGGTGGTGTGAGCCTCGGCAGAGGTGCAGATCACATCGAAGATGGAGGCGATAAAGCCGGGCATACAGCTGACCAGCTCGGAGCCCATGCCCATTTCCCTTTCGGGAAGAAGGATCACGTCTCCGAAGGTCTTAAGAAGAGCGGTGAGAGCGGCCCGGTCCTGTTCCGTAACACTTTCCTCGCAGCAGAGCAGGGACTGTGAGCGGCAGATCTCCGCCGTCAGGCCGGGGATCATCTTGGCCAGTTTGTTTTGCGTCACCTTGTGCATGGAAGCGAAGGAAACACTTCCGTTTAAGGACACGATCAGTGCATCAGGCTTAACCACGTCACGGATCTCTTCCAGAACCGTTTTGATCTGATCCGGGCGGATGCAGAGGAAAATGATATCCGCATGCTCCGCAAGGGTTCTGCTGTCAGTGATGGTTGCGATCTCCCGGGCTTCTTCGAGCTTTTCCGGAGTCCGGTTGGAGGCATACAGATCCTCTTTTTGAACAATGCCTGCTTCGTGAAACTTCCACAGCATCATTTTCCCCATGCTGCCGTAACCGATGATCCCTGCTTTCATGATGATCCCTCACATTCTGTGTATATTTTCCGGCAGTCTTATATGCAACCGAAAGGTTTGACTGCAACATGAATCCGACTGCACTATGAAACCAACTGCAACATGTGTCCATCTTACAACGGATGTAAGGAAATTTCCACAGATTTTTTCCTTCTGCCGTTGATCAACCGATCCGGATCACAGTGTAACAAATGCACAGATTTCTGTATATTTTAGCTGTTCTTTTAGTAATTGTGCTTGATATTTCACTATATATAAGGTAGTATATAATTTGGGTGAGTATACAGTATACTCTTACAGGGGAAAACCAAATGGAGGGTGAGAAAAATGAAGGAAAAACGAATGCAACGCAGGATCCTGTTAGCGGTTCTGGCTGTGGTCGTGATCGTGGTGTGTCTGTCGATCTGTCCGTTTTCGCAGAACAGATCGAAGGCTGCCTGTGCGCATACGCATCTGACTGAGATACCGGGATCGTATGTGGCAGCAACCTGTACTACCGGTGCGTATTCCCAGATCCATTGTAATGATTGCGGAGCTACGCTGAAGAAGGAGTACGGGAAGGCACTGGGGCATGACTGGAACCGGGCCATACCGACCTGTACGGAGAACAAGACCTGTAAAAGGTGCGGTACCATTGGCCAGAAGGCCTACGGTCACAGCCCCAGGTATCCGTCTGCGACCTGTACGGAGGACAATACCTGTACCAGCTGCGGCGTGGTTCTTGAGAAGGCCGGCGGACACAACTGGAACCGGTCATCTGCCAGCTGTACGGAACCGAAAAAGTGTACCAAGTGCGGCAGGATCGATCAGAATGCCCTGGGCCACAACTGGTATCCTGCAACCTGTACCTCGGATGAAAAATGTACCAGATGCGGAGCAACCGGCAGCCATAAGGCCTTCGGACATACTCCCAGGTACCCGTCTGCCACCTGTACGGAGGACAATACCTGTACCAGCTGCGGCGTGGTCCTTGAAAAGGCGGGAGGCCATAAATGGAACCGGTCATCTGCCAGCTGTACGGAGGCGAAGAAGTGTACCAAGTGCGGAAAGGTAGCGGAAAAAGCCCTGGGGCACAACTGGAACCGGGCCATTCCCTCCTGTACGGAGGATAAGGCCTGTACCAGGTGCGGCGCTGTGGATCAGAAAGCCTACGGCCATACTCCAAGGTATCCCTCTGCCACCTGTACGGAGGACAATACCTGTACCAGCTGCGGAATAGTCCTGGAAAAGGCCGGCGGTCACAAATGGAACCGTGATGCGGCAACCTGTACGGATGATAAAAAGTGTCAGAAATGTGGTAAGATCGCAGAAAAAGCTCTGGGTCACAACTGGTATCCCGCAACCTGTACCGAGGATCAAAAGTGTACCCGGTGCGGTGAGATCGGAACCCAGAAGGCCTTCGGTCACCATGCGAAGTACCCCTCCGCCACCTGTACGGAAGACAATGTCTGCACCAGCTGCGGCATAGTGCTGGAGAAAGCGGGCGGCCATAAATGGAACCGGACGGCGGCCTCCTGTACGGAAGATAAAAAGTGTACCAAGTGCGGAAAAATAGCAGAAAAAGCTCTGGGTCATGACTGGAACCGGGCCATAGCCACCTGTACGGAGGATCAGTCCTGTAAGAGGTGCGGCGTGGTGGGCCAGAAGGCCTACGGCCATACGCCAAGGTATCCCTCTGCCACCTGTACGGAGGATAATACCTGTACCAGCTGCGGAATAGTCCTGGAGAAGGCCGGCGGGCATAAATGGAACCATGAGTCTGCCACCTGCTCGGAGGATAAAAAGTGCCAGAAGTGCGGAAAGATCGCAGAAAAAGCCCTGGGCCACAACTGGTATCCCGCAACCTGTACTGAAGACCAAAAGTGTACCCGTTGCGGTGAGATCGGAACCCAAAAAGCTTTCGGCCACCATGCGAAGTACCCGTCAGCTACGTGTACGGAGGACAATATCTGTACCAGCTGCGGAATAGTCCTGGAGAAGGCCGGCGGTCATAAATGGAACCATGAGTCCGCCACCTGCACGGAAGATAAAAAGTGTCAGTAGTGCGGAAAGATCGCAGAAAAAGCTCTGGGTCATAACTGGTATCCCGCAACCTGTACCGAGGATCAAAAGTGTACCCGGTGCGGTGAGATCGGAACCCAGAAGGCCTTCGGCCACCACGCGAAGTACCCCTCCGCCACCTGTACGGAGGACAATACCTGTACCAGTTGCGGAATAGTTCTGGAGAAGGCCGGCGGTCATAAATGGAACCGTGAATCTGCAAGCTGTACGGAAGACAAAAAATGTCTCAAGTGCGGAAGGATCGAGGAAAAAGCAGGACATAAGTGGAACCATGCCATTGCCACCTGTACGGAAGACAAGAAGTGTACCGTCTGCGGTACCGTGGATCAGAAGGCCTACGGCCATCATGCGAAATATCCCTCTGCCACCTGTACGGAGGATAATACCTGTACCAGCTGCGGAGAAGTTCTTGAAAAGGCAACGGGCCACAGATGGGACATTCCGAAGGCAACCTGTTCCCAGGCACAGAAATGTACCAAGTGCGGGGCAAAGGGAGAAAAGGCAACGGGTCACCACTTTGAAGAGGTGAAATCGCTTTATGTGGAACCTACCTGCGGAAAAGGCGGGTCAAAGACCTTCAAGTGTACCGACTGCGGTCTGACTGCTGGTGAGAACATAGAACCTACGAATTCGCATAAATGGGAGGAGATCGAAAGACATCTTCCCACGGTGACTGCCAACGGCTATGTTCTGTATCATTGTCCCGGATGCGATCTGGAGGATAAGAGAACCTTAAGAAGCCTCGGAGAGCTGAAGGTCGATCAGACGGAACTGTATTTTTCCGAGGTCGCGGACAGCAGAGTGATCAAGCTCCTGAGTCTGTACAAAGACAGCACCATTGAGGTGGTAACGGATGAGGCTTCAAGCTCCTGGCTTTCGGTTGAACAAAGCTCCGGTACCGATACCTATACGGTGAAGGCTGCAAATAATGATGCCGAGATCGATCGCAGCGCCCAGATCACTTTCAGAGATACGTTATATAACAGAGAGGCCCGTGTCAATGTTAAGCAGAGTACTCAGCCCGGATGCCGGATCATATTTGTTACCGGGGAATCAGGGGATAATGCCAACATTACCAGAACGGTAGCCCGGGGAAGCTCTTTGGAGGGTATTTTCCCGGCAGATCCCAAGTCTCCGGATTATTTCAGGTTCGACGGATGGTATTCCATGATCCCGGGAACCAGCATGAAAGCTACGCAGTATACTTCCAACTCCGTTGCACCGAATGTTGCGGAGCTGAA
This sequence comes from Lachnospiraceae bacterium, assembly GCA_017614345.1. GTDB lineage: Bacteria > Bacillota > Clostridia > Lachnospirales > Lachnospiraceae > JAGACB01. Next base: position 10,649 of record JAGACB010000056.1, on the reverse strand, counting down.
GCTGTATGCTACCTGGATCGAAAAGAAGTACTATATTGTCTATGACGGAAACGGTCAGACCTCCGGTGCCATGGCCAGGACCAAGGCGACCTGCTTAAAGAACGTGACTCTTGCCGAGAATCAGTTCAAAAAGAACGGTTACGTTTTGGACAGCTGGAATACCAAGAAGGACGGCAGCGGAACCAGATATGCGGAAAATGCCGTTGTAACGAATCTGGTCAAGGGAAATGCCGCAGACGGTGCAGAAGTAAGATTATATGCACAGTGGGTGAAGGAGAAGCGGGTTAAGGTTACCTTTAACGTAAACGGCGGCTCCGATCCGAAGAAAAAGGTTGATGCACTGGGGATCACCGTGGTTTATAAGGAACCCTACGGGGATCTTCCCAAGCTTCCTGCCGGAGTGAACCCCCCGGAAAATAAGGTATTTGCCGGATGGGAAGACAGTAACCACAATCTGATCACCGCCGAAAGCGACGTGACGAACGATAAAGACCACGTTCTGTATGCCCGCTGGAAAGCGAATACCTACACCATCAAGTTCTCCGGAAACGGCGCATACGGCGGAACCATGAACAGTATTACCGCCAAATACGGAGAAAAGGTAAAGATTCCGGAATGTGCCTTCGACGGCGGCGTGGGCTTTGAATGCTGGAATACCCAAAGAGACGGATACGGGGAACATTTCAAGGGCGGAAAGACCTACAATGCCCTGATCACGGATACTTCCGTGGATTCCATTACACTGTATGCCATCTGGACCGAGTATCGGTTTACGGTGAAATACGTGGATCCTTTCTACAGCTCCAATGTCATTGAAACCGTGCCTGCGAGCAAGGTCGGACATGTCTATCGCTTAAGAGAGGCCTGGGAGATCAACGGTCTGAAGTTCCTGGGCTGGAGCCGGGATTTCGGCGGCATCATCAAGAGCAGCCATGACAGGAGCAAGATCATAGGAGCCGGTGAGCCGGTGTTCTTTGAAACCGGATTCTGGGATTCCAATATCCGAACCTTCTATCCTGTTTACGAATCACAGGATAAGAACAAGATCGCACTCATTTACCACACCAACGGCGGATCTACTCCGTCAAAGGTAGAGTATCTCGAGAAGAAAAAGGATACCTATTGGCTTCCCGATCTGAACGATTATGACAAGAATACCAAACCTAAAAAGAGCGGATATGAGTTCTGCGGCTGGTCAAAGAACAGCTACGGATCTCCCCGTACCTATTTCGTTGAGACCACGGCGGATACGGAATATATCAGTCTGTATGCAATATGGAGTCCGAAAACCTGGGTCAAGCTGACACTTGATTACGGCTATGACAACAAAAAAGGTGAAGTGACTCCTACGGGATTCGGCGAGTACATTCTCCCCGGAGCCGAAAGAGACGATTACCTGTTTGAGGGCTGGCTTGCGGAAGACGGTACACTTTATAAGAAGGGCTATGAGCTGAGGGATCTTGAAACGGATACGACGCTGAAAGCCCAGTGGACCAGAAGAACCTATAACGTGGAGTTTTATGACCGCGGAACGGAAAAACTGTTATACTCCAAAACCTACAGATCCGATCAGAAACTGGATTTTACACCGGATACGGATATTGTCGGAAAGAACTTTGACGGATGGGAATATAAATCCAAGCATTACGACAGCAATGCGAAGGTTTCCGAGTTTGTGAATATGAAAACTCCGATCGCGATCAATCTCGTGGATCTGGAGAAGCCCTATAAGCTTTATGCCCATTACGACGGAGTCCGCAAGGACGGATATATCACAGTGTATTACCATATGAACGGAGAACAGGTGACAGGCGGTCCTACGGGGCCTACCTTTACCCCGAAGACCACCGGATATATCGGGATCAAGACAAGCCCCGATGCGCCTTCCCGCCCGGGACTGGAATTCCTCGGATGGAGCGCATATCCGGGTGGAAGTTACTGTAAGGCAGGGGAAACCTTAACATATCCCATTTATCAGGATGCCAATTCTCAGCTTACCGAGATCACCCTTTATGCAAGATGGGGATCGAAGTATAAGATCATCCTGGATAGTAACGGTTACAAGGATGCCAAGAAGGATACCATTAAGATCGAGGCTCGGCCCGGTTCAGAGGTAGAACTGAAGAAGTATAAAAAATCCTTCGGAGATCCCAAGGGATATACCCTGATCGGCTGGGGAGTTACCCAAAATGAGGTGGCACTCAGTGTTGACGGAGTCTTTACGGTTCCGGAAAATGATGTGACCCTTTATGCGATCTGGAATGCGGATACTTATACGGTCCGGTTCAGGAACGCTTACGGAAAAGAGATCGCCAGAGCAGATATCCAGTATGGGAAACCTTTCAGGATCTGTGACCTGAATATCCCCAGAACAGAACTGGGGATCGACGGCTACTCCCTGTCCGGATGGAAGTACTGTGATAATACCTCCGGATACTACAAGAACGTCAGTGAAACCGACGAGATCACCATTACCAGAGAAACCTGGTTTGTGGCAACTTATTCGGAACTTCCCGGCGTGGACGGAAAGGTGATCATCGATTATCTGCCCGGAGGCGGAGTCGGAGGTCCCGGAACCGTTGAATACGAGCCCGGTGAATGCGATATCGACATGACGGCTCCGAGAAGAGACGGCTACCGGTTTGCAGGATGGGCTTACTTCCAGTCCACAAACATAGGTGTAAATCTGGACAGTGTCACACCCATTGTGAATTTCGCTGCCGGAAGGAACCATACTCTTACGGGAAAATCCGGACAGAGGATCCGTCTGATCGCTGTCTGGGTAAGAAAGGACTCTGTGAGCTTCAATACGATCCAGGATGAACTGGATTATGAATACGGTCCCGGCGCATTCGGAGAAGAACGTCTTCTGAGAAATTATGTGTCTCCTGATTGGGAGAAGCTCAATGACACGACTTACTACGTGATCCGGACCTGGAGAGGCTCAAGTGTAGAAGACTTCGAGAGTACCGTTATGGTCATGCAGTATGATAACGGAGGGTGGAATCTGAAGGCGTACGGAACGCTGGAGGGAATCTGGACCAATATCAGACTCAACATCCTTACTTCTCAAAAGAACACTTCGGCCAAGATCCTGGATCATACCTTCGAAGTGGTCAATACGGCAGCGGAACTGGGAATCTCGTTCTACTGCGCACCTGCAGGAATGATCATCTCCGGTGTTCATTATCTGGCTAAAGCGCATGAGATCGCCATCCAAAATGCAGCATACCATGATCTGTATAATGCGGTTTGTGAGGCAGCTGACGATGAGGTCAAGGATAAACTGAACGAAAAGATCGAAAGCGCGATTTTCGGACTGGCATTGGAGAATCTGCTGAAATCCAAGAATCTTTCGGAAAAACAACTGGAGGTTTATACGGGACTTGCCATGAGTCTGTTCAACGAGACGGCAACAGCGATCAAGGATGATTCCGAAAATATGGATCCTTACGGGGATTATGACTATGCATTCGGCCTGTTTAAGGAAAGAGTTGCCTCTCAGTACTTCAGCCAGACCATCGTGGATCATACCTATGAACCGATCAATAAGGTGTACCAGTATGTTAATACGCACGTGACCGGATTCTGATCCGGTGAACGTGAACGCTCAGTGCGATACCGGGGCTGAAAATGACTCCGGTATTGCATCGGGCTGCAGGAAGGAGCAAAGTGTGAAAAAAAGATACGGGATCATTCTGGCATATGCACTGGCGGGGATGATGATCATTTCCCTGACAGGCTGCAGCGGTCAGAATGCCGGAGAGGGTGATCCGAAGGCGACAGAGGCTCCGGATCAGACAAAGAATGAGGGAACGGACGGTGAGTCTGCGGAAAGCCGTGAGGAAACGGAGAAACCGAGTGAGAAGGAAACAGAGCAGGAGTCTTCCGCCGAAGAAGTGACGGAGACGGATCTGAAGCCGTTCGGGATCGTTTTTCCGGATCAGGCGACGAGAAAGGAACTGAAGGACGGAGAATATGTTGAAACGGATGATTATCTGATCTATGCTTTCGGAACGGATACCGTTTCAAAGGGTGCCGTCTATGATGAGATCGAGGTATTGTCCTGGATCAATTCCGAGGGTATGGAGGATCTTGCAAAAGAGGCACTGTGTCTGAAGGATTATACGATCTCGGAGGATACACAGCCCATCATTTACAGTGATGTCAACAAAATGGGCGCTGTCAAGATCCCCTTCTCCGCCATGGAAATGGATACAGAGGGTGTGAAGGCAGGCGGTGAAGGCTTTGCAGTGATCTACGGAAAACGGGAAGACGTGGGGATCTATGTGGTCCTGGGGATCCTGAAGGATCCTGAATCGGATCAGGCGGAAGCTCTCTCAGAGCTCATGGAACACAGTGCCTTCAGTCTGACTGAGGGTGAACAGGCGGAGCCGAAATATACCGTGTTCCGGGAAACAATGCCGGATGATACGGAGTTTCGGGGAGCATACCCGGCTGACAGCATCAAGCAGGTGGAGGTTCGTGACGACGGGATCCGGCTGTACTATGATGAGGAACATACCGGATATATCCTGATGAAGCATGAGTGGAACCGCCCGGACGTCACTTCGGAAGAGTACTTTAAAGTACTGACGGACAACCTGAAAACCAATGAGGAAGCTGCATTTTCCGAGGAGGAAACCTTTGAAGGGAAAATGACCTATCACAAGGTGAGCATGTCCTATCCTCTCGGAGAGGAGACGCGGTCTGAGATCGTCTGCCTTACTTCCGATGCCGAGGGCAGTGTCTGGATCATAGATCTGAACGGAACCGAGGATCAGGTAAAAGACCATGAGGAAGACCTGAGAGTTCTCCTCTGGTCCCTGGAAGAAGAGTGAGGGAGCAGGCGGTAGCCGGTTTCAGGTGGAAGTATGAAGGTTTTACCCCAGCACCCTCGATGCAATGAGCTCAAATTCCGCGCGGTAATTCGGGAAGAGCGGATACACGTGCAGCCCCTTCTTGCGTTCGCAGTAGTGGCAGGGGTGGTGGCAGGCTTTCAGCTTCCTGTAGTACTTCCGGGCGGGAATGTTCATGATGTCGTAGGTACCGGAGAACATGGTGATCCGGGGAAGGCCGGTGACGTCCCATTTGGTTACATCGCCCCGGGTCTTCTGCTCCTCGTGATCGCCGATCCAGAGTGCCTGGATCTTTTCGATGGGGAACTCCCCGATGATAAAGTCGTGCTTTTTGATCTCTTCGAACCGCTGCCGTTCCTTCTCGGAGTCGCACTCGATCACGAAACCGGGGGAGATCAGGACGATCTCATTTGCCACGGGCAGACCTGCATCCCTGGCCAGCATGGAAACGGAGAGGGAGAGGGTACCGCCGGCTGAATCACCCATGATGGTGATGTCCTTGGCATCGTATCTGGCAAAAACTTTCCGGTAGAGGTCCATGAGCATTTCGTGGGTTGCCACACAGTCATGTTCCGGCACCAGAGGATATTCCGGGAAAATGATCTCGCATCCGGTACGTTCCGCCAGTCTCCGGCAGAAGTCCCAGTGGGCGTTCATGGCCTCCATGAAGAAACCGCCGCCGTGAATGTAGATCACCACCTTGTTGCTGCGGTACTTTTTGGAGACGGCACGATAGTAGACACCGCCCTTACATTTTCCTCTGGTCACGTTCATGGAACGGAGAATACGCCTCGAAGGTGCGGAATCCTTTTTGATCTTCTTTTTGAAGGCGGAAAGGCCCTCCGCAAACTCCTCCTGATCCAGATCGTTTAAGGCGTAGAGGTCTTTTAATGCTCGTTTTAAGATGTTTTGTGTGATGATATTCATGGTTGTGCCTTTCACTTTTTCTTACGTGCCACAAGGGCCCGTCCGCCTCTCAGTCCCAGGCCGATCAGGAAGGTGACCACCATCAAAACGGCAAAGATCACAATACCGATGGGCCAGCCCCATCTGATGAAGGCGTACCAGTCATTTTTCTCGACTCCATTAATGGCGGCATTGGACATGTACCAGACACCGTAGCAGAACATGGGAACCACGCACAGGAGGTTGTCGAGCCACTTCATGCCCTCGTTTTTGGTCACGATGAATTCACCCATGGCCATCACCGGAACGATCAGGTGGAGCCAGAAATTGGCTCCCTGATACATCATGGGGTAGCCGTAGATCAGCCCAAGAAAGCCGATCACCACGAAAAATGTCAGGCCCACCGCAGCTGCCGAGTTGTATTTCAGACAGGTCACAAACCGGGGCATTTCCGGCCGGAAGGAAAAGATCAGAAAGATAACAGCCACTATTCCGGCATAGATATTGGAAAGGGTGGTAAAGTATCGCAGGACGGAAAAACCGCTGATCAGCAGGGCGTTTTCAGCCGTAGTGAAAAATGCCATCAAGACGCCCAGGGTCATGAAGCCGGCGATCAGAATGTTCCAGATGAATCTTACAGGGTGTTGTTTCATAAAGATCTTCCTTCCAAAGGTATTGTACTCAGATGGTCCAGTCTTCGATCCTTAAGCCGGAGATCCTGGAAAACTCTTTTGTATTATGTGTTACAAGACACGCTCCTTCGGCGATTGCCGTAGCGGCGATCAGCATATCATTGGTTCCGATGAGCTGCCCCGACTTCTCCAGTTCCGCACGGATCCTGCCGTATTCGAGAGCTGCAGAATGAGAAAACGGTATTTCCACAAACGTACTGAGAAAATTCTGATACGGAAGGATGGTCTTTTCATAATCGTTGCTTTTTCGTGCACCGTATTCAATCTCGGAAACCACGATGGATGCCACGCAGATGGAGGACGAGGGAACGGATTTAAAGTGAGAGATGATATTCGGATATTTTCCGTTCAGTGCATAGATGATGATATTGGTGTCCAGCATATAGATCATAACTCAACCTCCTCGGGAAGAAGATCCTCCGGTTCTTCGATTCCTCCATCCTTCAGAGTTCCGAACATGGCAAAGAAGCCGCTCGGATATGTGTTCTCTGCATCCCGGATCTCGGGAGCGTCAATGCTGCACGGAAACTTCTGTTTGATGACTGCCTGGCGCATAAACACATTTAATGCCGTACTCAGATTCATTCCGAGGCTTTCAAACAATTTGGATGCCTCTTTCTTTAATTCTTCATCGGTTCGAAAAGTAATGGTTGTCTGCATATGATCCACCTCCACATGTATTGCTGTTGTTGTATCTGTACATACATTGTAACACATCTGGATGGAAAATTCAACCTTACTTTTTTTTTCTTCATGTTTTTCTCCATCGTTACAGCTGGTATGCATGGGTCTGATAGTATTCGCCGAAGTCGGTGAATACATCGTCCCCGAACAGTTTTTTGAACTCATCGGCCAGTTTGTTCCGGTCGTCTTCTTCCAGGTCGTACCATGTGGGATATTTGTAGCCGGCATCCTGGGAGGCCTTCAGGTAATCCTTCATAAAGTCCTTACCGTATCGCTCCTCCAGGAACAGGCCGATCATTCTCCCGAGGGTGTACTCATCTCCGCGATCGGTGTGGGAAAGATCCGAATAATCGTTCCGGAAAACAGCTTCCGCATTTTCGGGAGTGACATCCTCTTTCACGTGATCATCCAGGTTCCAGGACATGATCTCGACACTTCCCGCAAAATCCGGGGAAACGTCGGCGAGAGCGTTGATGGCCTTTTCAGCATAATAATCTGCGATGCCTTCGGTCATGATCTTGGTCATGGACGCCTGTCTCAAGGTCAGGGTATGAGTCAGCTCGTGGGCGATCTGGTAATAATTGATCCAATCATATCTTCGCTCGGGATTGTCACGATACTCCGGAACGGCATTCCACACTTCGTCGCTGTAGAGCTCAAACATGTAGATCGTGGCCCATTCGGCACAGGCAGAGGAAATATAGCCGTTCGCCTTCTCATCGATCATGATGAAAACAGGTACCTTGTATCCGTATTCCATGTCTTCCCAGGGATTATAGCCCAGTTGAACTGAAGAATTGTCAAAACCACATAACTTGGTGTCAATGGTATAGGACAGACCGGATACTTCCTCCAGTTTATCAATGATCAGCCCTACGTTCACCGCAAAATCTCCGGGCAGATCCGCCCCCGGCTCCACCAGCAGGAAGAATTTTTCATCTTCCAGATAGCAGAACTCTTCTGAGATGAAATGGTCGTCACGGTTTCCGGTCAGGGTGAACTGCACGGGGGGCTTGTGCCCATCCTCAAAGGTTTCGCTTTCCGTGCCGTTCTCCGGGGCTTCTGAGGTTTCTTCTTCGGAAGCTTCCGGGGTTACGGAGCCATTATCGGGAGCTTCCGGGGTTACGGATTCTGACTCCGGAGTAATGGTTTCATTTTCCTGATCCGTACTCTTGGGGCTCTCCGTCTGAGATCCCTTCTCCTCAGATACCGGCTCCTGAACGGTCTTCAACGCCTCGGTGGTTGCTGCCTCCGTTCCACCCGCACCGCCTGAAGGGGTGCAGGCGCTGAGCAGAAGAGCGGCTGACAGTAACGGGATCAATATGCTTTTCTTTTTCATACTTGCGGTCTCCTTTCATGACGGATATCGGGTGTTTGAAGTCACGCTTTCATTCTATTATATTTTGGCTGAAAATTCCATCTGTTTTTCTATTCGGTCTGTATAGTGGCGTCAGCATTATCATAAGTAACAGGAGAATGGCTGTGAAAAAAACGTGACACCGGGGACGGTTCTGACTGTCACATTGTTTGAAAGTGTGATCATCATGTTGCAGGTCTAAGACCTGCAACCGGTCCGTCTCCGGTGTCGCATTTGTGAGTGTTTGGTTGTAGTGCTGCATTACCAATTGTCTTTTCCAAACAGAAAATCAAGAATTGTTGACCAGGTCATCTTCGGTTTCCTCCTGCAGTTTGTATATGTATTCATTGAGCAAGATTCTCTTATCATCTCCGGGAAAATAATAAGACAAATTATATTATCTAAAAAAGAAATGCATATAATAATGATTGGTTCAACGAAATACAAATACATTATACCACAAAACGGCTATAATGTCTATACTATATTATGAGATTTTCTGTTTTTTTACAACTTTTTTCCCGGGAATCTATATTTCCGGCATAAAAAAACAGGCTTGGATTGCTGCTTTGACATATTCCGGGTGTCAAAGCAGCATTCAAGCCTGATGTAATAAATGTGAAAGACGGAATCAACCGTCACAAAAGCGTGACAGTCTGAGATTTCTCCGGTGTCACAGATCGAAGTGGTAGCTGACGGAGTAATTCGGATAGACCCAGACGTCGAAGCCGGGATCCTCGTTGTGGTAGATCACGCTGTATTGAGTGAGGGAGGTCAGTTCGCCGGTGTAATTGTTCCTCAGATGATTAAGAAGGAGGATCACCCCTGCTGTGATCACAAGCAGGAAAATGCCTGTGAAAATGAGAATCCTTCGCAGGATTTTTTTGGGGCTTCTCTTTTTGGCGGAGATTGTTTTTTCTGCGACGGTTTTGTCTGAAACAGTTGTATCTTTCACCGTATCCACCTGCCTTCTGCATTATCACTATACTTGTATTTCCAACGGAATTATAATAGAATAATAGTATACGGTTGTAAAGATTTTGGGGGAAAGATACACCATTTTCCAAAATGGTGTCAGTTTGGAGGATGCATTATGACGGAGGCTGACAATCCTTCGGCCATCCGGGCGAAAAAGGAGATCACGGAGGCACTCATTTCTCTGATGAAGGACGATCCGGAATATGTCAAGCAGACGCTGATCGTATATTTGAAAAGGATCCGGATGATAAGAGACCACGACAAAGACGATATGAAGAGTGATAAGGGGACTGTATGAAGATCGCAATCTACAGTGATGTACACGGAAATCATCCGGCACTGAAAAAGGTGCTGGAGGAAATAGAAAAACTGAATGCGGAGGAACAGATCATTGCCGGGGATTACTGCCTTTCGGGTGCCTGGCCGGATGACTGTATCAAAACACTGCGGAGCATCCCGGAGAAGCATATGATCCGGGGAAATGAAGAACGTTACCTGGAGAATCTGATCGGAAAGGATCAAAGCACCTGGACCGACGGACAGATGCAGATCTCCTACTGGAACTACCGGAATATCCGCCGGGAGAACCTGGATTACATCCTGTCTCTTCCGCAGGAACTGGAGTTTATCAGAAACGGCGTGAAGATCCGGGTGGCCCATGCTTCCAAGGACCTGATCGGAGACGTGGAGTTTGAACGGTTCGGGCCTGCGGTACTTGCCGAAAAGCATGCCGGGGAGGAGATCACTCCCGAGAGGTTAAAGCAGGAGATCAGGGAGATCCTGGATTCGGATGAAGCATTTCTCAAAAGGACGGAAGCTCTGGAGGACGGTATCTACATCTTCGGGCATTCCCACGTGCAGTGGAGTTGGCGGGCTAAGGACCGGAACCTTCTTCTGATCAATCCGGGCTCCTGCGGTCTGCCCCTTGACGGCATCCGGAACTCCCTGCCCTTTGATATTCTGACCATCCATGAGGACGGAAGCTTCGAACTTTCCGAACGCCGCATTCCCATGGAGATGCAGGACTACGTGTCCGCCCTCTGCCAAACCACCCAGTACACCGAGGCAAAGGTCTGGACTAAGGTCATCACCAGGGAGCTTCTGACCTCCCGGGAGCACCTGACCTTCTTCCTTCGCTTTGCGGAGGATTACGCGGGTAGGATCGGCGATCCC
>JAGACB010000055.1 GCA_017614345.1 Lachnospiraceae bacterium | reverse complement strand
TGGCAGACCTCGAGAACCTGAACAATATGGCGCCCGGAACCCTCGATATCCATAAAGTGATCGCCGGTATGAAGAAGATCGGCGTGGACCATGTCATCAGCGAGGAGCAGGCGGTCACTGCAAGCTGCAAAGCAGCGGAGAAGATAATCGGTGCGGAACTCACCGCAGGAAAAGCCGAGGGTCCCGTTGTCCTCAGCAACAGCTATGCAGTTAAGAACTTCGTGGAGACACAGTTCCCGGATCTCGCGGATAAAGTCAGCTACTATTCTTCCGTACAGGAGAGCTTCGCCGATATCGCGGCGGACTTCGCAAAGATCCTCGGATGTGAGAAGAACCTCAAGACAGCGTTATTTACCGCAAACAATGAAAACGGAGCGCAGGCGGCGGAGAAGGGAACTGTCGATTTCTCCATGAACGCGCGGGAAGTCTACAGGATGTTCAGGCGCACGGGCGTGGAGCTCTCGCTGATGAAGCCGGTGGACCCGCTCAAGCTCTCCATTGACCAGGATCTGAGCTACACTGCCGTCACAGGACCTGTCAACTTTAATTATGACGCTGAGCCTGAAGTGTTCAAGATCAACGGAAAGCTGGCCGCGGTCGCCCACAACCTGGGGCAGACGGCGAAACTTCTGGAAGAGATCAGAAGCGGCGCTTGCAGGTATGACTTGATAAGACTCTGTGCCTAATATTTGATGAGCCATATGCGCGCGTCGGCTCGCTCAGTATTCTGAATGAAATGAGTCCATTTTGGTAGGGAAATCATAAGCCCGCCTTCCGGTTTCCTTATTATGAGGGAAATCATAAGCCCGCCTTCCGGTTTCCTTCTTACGCGCGGCATGCTCGGACGTATGTGTATTGCGAAGATGTGGGACTGAGGGAGCATTTAAGGGAGATGGTGAGGAAGTGAGTGCAAGGGGATTGCATTTACAAGGAAATGAGGGTTGGAGTTTTACTTAACGTTTAATTTAAGACAAGCGAATGGGGCTGTCGCATTAAGCAGGTGGATTGAAACCTGAGCTTGTGCGGCATGCCCCTTCTTCATTACGTTGAATTCGCGGGGATTCACACTGTTCCTTCCTTCGCTTCGAAGGGAACCGCCTCTCCAAAACTCGCCGTCCGCTCTGATGACCGGACGTCTCAGACAGATGGGCTTTCGGGCTGCAGGAGCTGCAGCCCTCATTCCCTCCTTCGCTCGGGAAGGACCAGGTTCATCCAGCCGCTCATTCAAAGCAATTCATAAGAGGCATGCCGTACGCGCTCAGGAAATCCCTGACTGATGGGCAGGCCTCTTTTTTATGTCCGGACAAACAAAAACCGGGCTCCAAAGAGTCCGGCTTCTGCTGTAAAATTAAGTTATGCCACTAACAAAAATCTTACAGGGTGATTATACCCAATCCAGATCTTATTATCAAATCAAACTTCCCATTGATTTGGAACCAATGATCCCGGATAACGACCCGGTCCGCCTCCTGAATGCATGTGTGGAGGGCATGGACCTTTCTGAACTCTATCAGACCTATACAAGAGTTCCGAAAAATCTGGCGACACCGAAGCAGTTATTCAAGATCATGGTCTACGCAGCTATGAACGGGATCTATTCCAGCAGGAAGATCGAGGCCGCATGCCGGCAGAACATAAACTACATGTACCTGCTTGAAGGCAAGCCTGCCCCCGATAACGCCACGATTGCCCGTTTCCTGTCCCTTCATCTCGCACAGTGTTCAAAAGAAATGATGGCGGAATCCACATGGCTCCTTCGCAGGAATGGATTCATTACTTCTGAGACAGTGTTCATTGACGGCACAAAGATAGAGGCAAACGCCAACAAATATACTTTTGTGTGGAAGAAAGCCGTTTCCAAAAACCAGTCCCGCATGCTGGCCAGGGTTGCGGAACTTGTCGCGGAATGCGAGGAAGTGTACGGCATCCGGGTCGTTTACAATGACCGGATCTCACTCAAGACTATAAAACGGCTTGTCAAACAGCTGAAAAAGGTCTGCCGGAAAGAAAAGGTCGTTATTGTCCACGGGAGCGGAAAGAGAAAAACCGATCTCCAGAGATACGTCGAACAGGCGGAGGGATACCTGGAGAGAATGAAGGATTATGTTTATAAGCTTCATGTGTGCGGGGAACGCAACAGCTACTCTAAGACGGATCCCGATGCCACCTTCATGCGGATGAAAGAAGACGCCATGCTGAACGGCCAGCTGAAACCGGCTTATAACGTCCAGCATGCCGTAGACGCCGGCTATATCACATGGGTAGATGTCAGTTCCCATCCCGGAGACACCCTTACCCTCCGTCCTATGCTTACGGAGATGGAGAAATACCTTCACTTCAAGTACCGGGACATAGTTGCAGACGCAGGGTATGAGAGCGAGGAGAATTACCTCTTCCTGGAGAAAAACGGTCAGGTCTCGTATATCAAGCCAACGAATTATGAGATTTCCAAAACGAGAAAATATAAGACCGATATCAGCCGCCAGGAAAACATGGAATACGATAAGGAAACGGACAGCTATACCTGTAAGAACGGGAAAAAGCTGTATGCTGACGGGACCAGAAAGTCCAGGACAGCAAGCGGATACACCAGTATTTCCACGATCTACAGATGCAGCGACTGTTCCGGCTGTCCGTTCAAGGATAAATGCATTAAAGGGAACAACTGCAGGACCCCGATGGAGGAACGCAGCAAAGTACTTTATGTATCGAGGACAAAGGAAGAAAAACGGGCCGAGAACCTGAAACGGATCCTGAGTGATTACGGTACACAGCTAAGGGTGAACCGCAGCATACAAGCAGAGGGAACGTTTGCCGTTGTGAAAGAAGACATGGGGTTCAGGCAATACCTGTACAGGGGAAAGAAGAACGTACTGGCCGAGAGCGTGCTTGTTGCGATTGCGTATAACATCAGCAAGCTGCACTGGCGGATCCAGTCACAGAAGACCGGCATCCGGCTCTATGATCTGAAAAAAACGGCATAAAATTTTGAACCTTCAAAATGGATAGCCATTTAGAAATGCAGACATCACAGGATGTCTGTTAAAGTGCGCCTGAAATGAAGCCCCAAAAGTCGAATGGAAGAATTCTGCTGATATCAATTATAAAAAACCCGAAAGATCGCAGGAAAAGCTTTATTTTGAGCACAAAAGAGGGTGTTGCCCTCGCTGATTAATCAGCAAGATGCAACACCCTCTTTTTTTGTGCGATTGAGTTGAGAGGTAAAACGACCTCTGGGGTCATTTTTCATTCAAATCCAGACCTCTCCTTCTGAAGCGGAACATCAGCTCATAAGCTGCTTCGTAGCCTTCCCGGCGGTAGATGGAGAATGCGTGGCCGACGCCTTCGAAGCGCTTAAGGGTGACTTCGTTGGAATTTCTCGACAGACGGAGCGCGAATTCCTCGGCCTCATTGCAAAGGTCGTCCTGTCCGGCTGTGATCATCAGCGTCGGCGGGAAC
>JAGACB010000010.1 GCA_017614345.1 Lachnospiraceae bacterium | reverse complement strand
TCCTCAAAAGCCCTTCCAAAATCCCCGAAGATCCTTCAACCTTCTGCGGTCCTCACTCCTTAAAGAGATCCTTCCTCAGCCTGTTGAAATGCTCTTCCTTCAGTACCAACTGGCCTTCTTTATTGTACTTGCCTCCGAAAATACCCTTCACGATATTGCCCACGGAAACCTTTTCCGCGATCTCGATCGCATCGTCCACAAGCGTTTCCACCTCCGAAAGAAGGGATCCGTCTGTGTTCTGAAGAGTCTTTTCAATGATCGAGTACAATGCCAGTGTTCCAAGTTCGTCAATGATGCAGTCCTGTTCCTGAGCATAGATCTTGGCATGCTTTACCAGATCATCTGCGGACATGTCGACATACACCAGTTCCTTCTTGAACATGGCAGCCAGATCAGGGTGTTTCTTGCGGAGCTTCTCGATGGCCATGGAGCTGTCGATCAGAACCAGCATACAATCGTTGACATCTATCAGGAACCGGTAAAGTTCGTTTAATGTCACCTGGGACAATGAACCTGCCTGTTCCACGATCAGGATACGGTCGCGAAGTTTCTCTTCCGAACCCTGAACACCCTTCATACTGAGCTTCTTACCGTTTGTCTTTGCTACGGAATGAGGTCTCTGGAGCACCGGGATCTTCTTGATATATTCCAGTGCGAACCGGTAACCTGCCTCCGGTTTATCGCTTTTTACAAAGACATTCGGATATTTCGGCTCCGTTAATTCCGAAGTGGAAGCACCTTCAGTATATTCCTCAATTCCCTCATCGTCAAGAGTCGTTGTGGTAACTTTGGAATTTTCCGCATCGGGATCTTCCTCGAGGTCTTCATTTTCCTCATCGGAAACGTCACCCGGATGCGTGATCTTCAGCTCACCCGTCTCGCCGGAATCCTCCGTTTCAGCCTCTTCTGCCTGATCCGAAGTCCCGGATTCCTGAGTTTCTTTTCTTCCCGAGGCTTCGGTCTCTCCGGCCTCATCCTGATCTTCGGATGCTCCGGCCGCTGCCTCTTTCGCCTCTGCTTCTTCCGCAGCCTTCCGGATCTCCTCCAGACTTCCGATCTCCATGGTATCGCCGATGGCGATCACGGAAACAGGAACGCTTTCCTTTCCGGACTTGTCCACCTGCTCGGAAACATTCCTTGCAAGCTGTGCCTGAAGCTTTTGAAGCGTCGTCTGGATGTCCTCATCCCTCTTCGCTTCCGTCTTGGCAGGAGCTTCCGTTGTTTCGTTTTCAGCCTCAGCTTCTGCTTCAGTTTCTTCGGCCTCTGCCTCTGCATTATCCTCAGCTTCAGCTTCTTCAGTCTCTGCCTCAGCCTCATCCTCAGCTTCAGCTTCTTCAGTCTCCGCCTCAGCCTCATCCTCTGTTTCAGCTTCTTCAGTCTCTGCCTCAGTTTCCTCTGCCTCAGCTTTGTCGGCCTCTGACTCTGCATTATCCTCTGCTTCGGATTCTTCAGCCTCTGCCTCAGTCTCGTCCTCAGCTTCGCTTTCTTCAACCTCTGCTTCTTCAGCTTCGGCTTCTGCCTTCTTTTCTGCCTCCGCTGTCGCTCCGGCAAATGCCGTTGCCGCAGCAATGGAGATCACCTGAGCAGGTTCGGATTCTTTTTCCTCAGCCTCTCTCTCGCCGAACATCTTCTTGGCAAATTCATCCAGAAGGCGTCTGGCTTCTTCCTCAGCCTCGGCGTAATCCTTATCGGCCTCCGATTCGGCAAATACAGGTTCTTCGCGATCTTCCTCGGAATAATCTTCTTCCCCGAGGGAAACAGGTCTGCCCTGATCTCTTTCCCGGAGTTCCTGAACCAGGTTCAGCAGGATCTCACGCTCATTGTGATCGATCTCTTCATCCACCACATCCGTGGGAGCCTGAATTGCTTCCGCAACTTCCTCCCTGCGGAGCATTGCCTCTTCCTGAGCTCTGCGCTCTGCTTCTGCCTCTTCATCGACTTCCTGAGCCGTTTCGTCTTCGGAACCGGTCCGGTTTACATTCTTGGAAAGTTCCTCGATGCCGAGATCCGATGCACCTGCTCTTCCCTGCTCTGCAAGAGGCTTCTTTCTCAGCATAACCTCCTGCTCAGCCATTCTTATGGCGTGCTCAATATCCAGGATATCCGTAGTGGATTTTCTCTCATATACGAACGGAGTCTGATCATCATCCTCCGCTTCGGCTTCATACTCAGTCTCAGCGTCTTCCTCGTACTCAGCTTCGGTCTCTGCCTCGGCTTCTTCCTCGTACTCAGCTTCGGTCTCTGCCTCAGCCTCTTCCTCGTACTCGGCTTCTTCATCGGCTTCAGCTTCTGTTTCTGCCTCAGCTTCTGCATCCGTTTCAGCTTCCTGCTCGTATTCAACGTCAGCCTCAGCCTCTGTCTCATACTTCTCTTCAGCATCTGCCCCGACCGCTTCTTCGGTCTCAGCCTCAGCTTCATTTTCCGCTTCGAACCCGTCGTCAGCTTCCGTCTCAGCTTCGGTTTCATTGTCCGGGGAAATGTCTGTTTCCGAATCCGCGAAGTAATCGTGAACCTTTTCGCCGAACTCTTCCTCCAGCGCCTGCTGTTCACGAGCCCGCTGTTCTTCGAGTTCTTTTGCATACTCGGCCAGAACCACATCGTTCCGGGACATGCTTTCCTCAAAGTCTCTGCGGATCTCTTCTTCGGTTACGCCCTTTTCCTCGGCCTCCCTGCGAAGACGTTCTTCTTCCTCGGCCTGCTCCTTACGGAGGGCTTCGATACGCTGTAAAGCTTCCTGGCGCTGCGCCTCCCGGATTGCTTCCGTCAGGAAGCTGGTCTTCTGGATCAGGGCCAGTCTGGTTTCTTCGATCCTGAGCTTCTGGGTTCCTTCATCCACGTCAAAACGCTCATGGATGTTGTGCAGGAAACTCTCTAGGGAGTCGGAATCGTAAAGTCCTTCGATCAGATGGACAACGGCGGTCATCTTTGCCGCAGTTCCCATATCCTCGGAATCCATGATGGAGAAGAACTGCTCCTCCGGAGTAAACTCCTCGAACTCCGCCTCTTCCTGATCGATGATCTTCTGGATCTCCAGCTCCTGCTGGTGCTTCTGGATGCTCTCGGCAAGCTGCTTGTTGATCTCTTCCTCCGCAGCCTCCTCTGCAAGCTTCCGGGCCGCCTCTCTTCTGAGACGCTCCTGATTCTCCGCTTCCAGCTTCGCCAAGTACTCCTCGATGGGGGTGATCTGAGGGGTCTCCTCCGGCTCATACTCACCGGATCCCATCACGATCTCACCCATGGGATATTCATATTCGGGTTCTTCCTCCAGAAGCTGCTTGGTCTTCTGCGCAACCTCTCTCGAAAGATCACTCTGTACATCGTAGTAGATCACGGGAACGCCGGGATACTGCTCATCCTCTGCTCCCGCACCCCGGGAAATGTCTGTGCTCTGAGCACTTTCCTTCTTCTCATCCTCTTCCCGGATGGAGGTGTAGCTGTTATCCTCAGGTTCATCAAGAGCAGGTTCTCTGCTGATGACCTTCTTTCTTCTCTCTCCGGTTCCGAGTGAACTTAAGAACTGGGCAAATGTTCTCGGCTTGGAAGGTTTGGATTCCTCCTTCTTTCC
The DNA here is from genome assembly GCA_017614345.1 of Lachnospiraceae bacterium. Taxonomy (GTDB): domain Bacteria; phylum Bacillota; class Clostridia; order Lachnospirales; family Lachnospiraceae; genus JAGACB01. The sequence continues at coordinate 17,458 of JAGACB010000010.1, read as the reverse complement.
GTAAGGTTGAAGGTCTGCCGCAGCCGCTGCCGCTCTGACATTGGAATCGTCAAACTCCTTCCGGGTCTCATGCTCAAAGGATGCCCGGTCAAATTCCTCTGCTGAGGATCCGGCTTCGGTCTCTTCCGAACCGCTCTCTTCTGCTTCCTCTTCGAAAGCTTCTCTGTCGTACTCTTTCTGATCTTCCGACTCTTCGTAAGCTTCTTCCAGAGCCGATCTTTCGTACTCTTCCTCTGCTGCAGACTCTTCGTAAGCCTCCTCCACAGCGGATCTTTCGTACTCTGCCTCTGCTTCGGATCCTTCCTCTGCTTCAGCCTCATCGGAGCTTTCTTCCGTCAGCTCCTCATCATATTCCTCATCTCCGGAGGAGAACAGCTCCACTTTTCCGCTGTCCTGTCCGGTAACTTCTTCATTTTCGTATTCTTCTTCGTCTTCCGTATCCTCTTCAGACTCTGAAGTCTTCCGTTCCGGACCTCTCCAGATAAATGTTGTTCCGGAGCCGCTGACATTTTCCCGGCTGCTTTCGGATTCTGAGTCATCATCTTCGTCGCTTTCAAGGCGCTCTGCCCGGATCCGCTCACGCTCCAGGCGCTCTGCTTCTTTCCGGTCTTCCTCGATGCGTTCTGCCTCTCTGCGCTCCAGCTCTTCACGCTCTTTTTCAAGACGCTCCCGCTCTTTGCGCTCGGCTTCCCGGCGTTCGTTTTCGATCCGTTCCTTCTCAAGGCGTTCGCGCTCAACCCGCTCTGCCTCGATCCTCTCGGCCTCCAGGCGCTCTGCTTCTCTGCGCTCGGCCTCGGCCTTCTCCTGAGCCAGCTTCTTATCCTGCTGACGCTTGCTGAGGGGAACATATTTGGTCTTCAGCTTCATGGCGGCATCAACATAGGTTCCGAAGGAGAACATCATGATGATCTCGTCGCAAAGCTTGATACATTCTTCTTCCATGCCGGCTTCGTCATAAAGCTCAGCCAGCTCATAGGCCCAGTGCTCATCCAGTTCCTCGTCCTTGTAGCGCTCCAGGATCTGGATCAGACGGTCAAGGGAAGCACCGCGCTTGTTCTCGATCCGGTAACGGAGGATGTAAGCGCTGGGGTCATTCTTTGCAGCACTCCGAAATTCACGGAAATAGGTATCCGCAGCATCCAGATTACCGGATTCAATGGCCAGCTCGGTCAGACGGTACAGGATCCTTCTTCCGATGGGTGCATATTCATAAGCCTGGAGCAGAAGATCCATGGCTGCATCATATTCATGGTTCACGGCATATACTTCCGCTACCATGGTAAGTTGTTTTACATTCTTCTCTTTCCGAAAATCCAGAGAATCGGCGATCTCCATCGCCGTTTCATAGTCCCTGCGATCGATCAGCTTCCTGATCTCATCCATTTTCAGACGATATTCGTACTTGTCCATAGTTCACTACTCCGATTGGTCCGCAATGTTTCATTGCCGGTGATACGTACAGTTCCGTTGCATCCGCCTGTCGAAAACGCTGTTATTACCGCGCTTTGCAGGCTGTTTATCCAGACGATCACTCATATGGTGATCAGTTTATACTTTCTTTAAAACATACAGAATTATTTTATCATAAGCCTGTTTTCCTGTCAATCAACAGAGGGACTTTGAGGGGGCGGTGAAATATATTTTTGTGTCCCGGAACCTCCGTGCTGCGCACTCCCGGTTCCGGCATCATTCCGCATCTGTCAGCTATTTTTTGTGTTCCGGAACCTCCGTGCTTCGCACTCCCGGTTCCGGCATCATTCCGCACTCCGCGCTGTCGCGCTACGTGCTACATGATGGGCAGTCGACTGTCATTTATTTTTTTGTGTCCCGGAACCTCCGTGCTGCGCACTCCCGGTTCCGGCATCATTCCGCACTCCGCGCTTTCGCGCTGCGTGCTACATGATGGGCAGTCGCCAAAGTCCCTCTGCTTTGTGCAAGCACAGCAGAGGGACCTTGGCTCGTTGCCTACACAAAACCGGAGCGATCAAACTTCGATCGCTCCGGCGGTACATCTGTATATTTCAATTTCATGTGGCCGAAACCTCTGTGGAGCACCTATTAGCTCCGGTGCTTCGGCGATATTCAATTCTGATCTGAATCTTCGAGACAGTTCCTAACGATCACATCAGAACTCTTACACGAATCCGGCATCCGCGATCTTTCAAATTCCCGATCTTTTATCGGTCCGCCTTGAGGGCCCCCGACGAATGCTCCTGTTTCCGATGTATGCCCTGTCTATCCGATCCGGCCTAACTTAACAAGTCTGTGCATCGGTCTATACCTTGCTTTCTTGAGTGTTATTCCTGTTCCCCTAAGGTGGGAACGCGATCATAAGAACTTAGGTCTATACCTTCACTTTCTACAGATTTTGTATAACCATTTCGAATCCGTGACCCTCTCGGGTCGTCAACTCAATTGTCCTTTGGTCTGTACCTTCGCTTTCTTAAATTTGGATCCTTGATCCATACCCGTTAAAAACTTACCGTCCCATGGGTCCATACCTTCCGTTTCTGCAGATTTTTTTGGTTTTTCTCGTTGAAGTTTTATGACTGCCACCTGAATGATAGCCTTAGGCGATCACCCCGGGGCTTAGCTTACTTTTTCATTGGTCCGTACCTTCCGTTTCGGAAAATTTTTTATCCTGGTTAAAAACTTATCTGTCCATTGGTCCTTACCGTCCGTTTTAGATTTTCAAGGTCCTTAACTCTTCGATCAGGAGTCTTTCCTGTGTTAAGGTGGGCTTTCTTTGTTTGTAATTGCATCTTAGCATAAGCTTTTTATTTTGTCAACATATTTTTTAAAAATCTTTTTCGTTTTTGCATCTTCTTTTTGCAAATTGTCTGAATTATCTGACATCTACCCTTTTCCGGAACGCAGGAAAACGGGCTGAAGCAAGTGCCACAGCCCGTTTCCCGAAATGTCAGTTATCTGTTGTGTTCCTTTCCTCGTTAATGCCCTTCTCCCAGATCACTGTCTCGGGCCAGGTGCTGTCGTCGAAGTAATACCGGATGTATTCGCTCATATACTTGATCTTGGCCTGCAGATGAACGGAATCCAGAACCTTTTCGTCACTCTTTGCGCAGAAAAACTCCATGATCCTCGCCCGGTCCTCCGTATCGTACAGAGTCGCGTAATAGTCGATGAAGTAGACATCATCCAGGCCGATCACACCTTCGTCGTAGCCGTACTTTGTGTACTGCATGCCGTAGGTTTCATCGGAGTCGTTGAAGGCGCTGTAGGACAGTTCGTAGCCAAAGCCCTCGGGATTTAAGGTATTCCACTGTTCCGACACCAGATAATAGTCATCTTCCACGCCCTGCCACATGACGGTCTCAACATGACGGTCGATGGCATGACAGAATTCATGATAAATGTTCTGTTCCAGAAAAGTCGAATAGGAATCCAGGACCACCAGGATGGAATCCCATCCGCCGCAGACCAGTCCCTCTGCCGAATTTACGGTATCCTGTCCCTCGAGTCCCGTCATTCCCGCTGCCAGACACAGAACAACCCCGTTGGGATAGAGATCGCTGTGAAGCTGCGAAAAGAATCCCTCCGGATAGGTGCTGAGCACCTTATCCATCCTTGCCATGATGCCCCAGGTGGAATCATCCGGGATCAGAGGCGTGATCGCAAAATCCGGAACCTGAGCATAATAGCTTTCTGCCGAATCGTCGAAGTAGATGTGCATGCCGTAGGTTTCCGACATGGCACGGGCATACTCTTCGAGAGTCCCGTACTTCTCCATCATCACATACGGTGCAAAGAGGTTCGGATCCGCGATCTGCAGAAGACTGATGAATTCCTCGTCGTTATTTTCGGAAGCCGTAACGTGCTGAAGCTCCAGCTTCCCGGAAACTTCGGCACACTGATCCATATCGATCATGTAGATCCTGGCCTTGGCAAGCTCACGGTAGCTGTAGACCATCCAGAATTCGTCATCGCCCCGGTTGGAATCCTTTGTAAAGCTGACAAAGCCTTCTCCGTCCAGATACTGTCCGAGATCCGTACTGCGGATGCATTCATTTTTCAGATCCACGTAGGTGATGGGGGCACCTTCTCCCATCTCCCAGCTGATAAAGCCGTTTCCTGCAACCTCACAGTCTCCGAAGGAGAGGTAGCGTCCCGCTTCATACCAGCTGATCTCATTCCCGGAAAATGTTCCCGTATAAACCCGGTGTTCGTCATTTTCCATGTTGTTGTAAATGCCGACATACTCATCACCCAGGGTGCTGATGTTTCTCTGCAGGGAGGTATGGCTCCGGTAGGTTGCCTTGTCCGGAGTGGATACGTCATACTCGTAGAAGAAGGTCCGATAGGGATTCTGCGAGATCACGGAAAGCACCCTGTTATCAAAGAGAAGGTCGCTGACGTAGATCGCTTCCGATCCTTCGATCTCGATCCCCAGGTTCGTAAGGTCTCCTGTCTCCAGGTCCAGATAATAAACGGTCTTGTTCCCGGCAAAATACATACCCTTCCGGTCGGTTCTTGCGCAGAACCCGAACACATCGGGATACTCATAGACGATATCCTTCTGTCTGCATTCTTCAAAATCAAAGGAACCGGTCTTCTTAAGGTCAGCATCCAGCCACACAAATTCGGTGTTATACCGGGTCAAAATGCCTAAGGAGCCGTCGTCAAAGACAATGGTCTTATCCGCGTTCAGGTCCAGATTCGGGAACTCCGCCTGTTTTATGAACTCTCCCGTTTCCGTATCAAGGATCCTGAGCTTCGAACCGATCACACCGGCAGCCTTCGGATCCTGGATCTCCGCATCATACATTCTGGACTCAACGATCAGGAAGTCCTCGCCGTAGGGCATTACCCTGGTATCTTCATCCTCCCAGGTATAGGCGAATTCAAACGCCTCTACGCCGGGTTTATCCACCACCAGCTTTTCCTTATAATCAGCGGTACTGCTCCCGGCTTCCGTTTCTCCGGCCTCTTTGGTACCCGTTTCCGTCTCTTCGGTTCCCGTACCGGTCTCTCCGATACCTGTTCCCGTTTCATGTTCCGTGACTGGCTCGGAGGGTGTTACCGTTCCCCCTCCCTGAGTACATCCGCCAAGGCCCATCAACAGGCCAAGCGCCACCAATCCTGCAACTGTCTTCTTTTTCCGCATATTTCTCCCGTCGGTTGTTCCGGACATCCCGGCATCCCGCGCCGATCATTTGTCCGTTTATTTTCCCCTCCTCACATCCTAACGAGATTCTCATTTTTTGTCAATGTGAAAATGGGGACGGATCAGTTGCAGGTCTCCGACCTGCAACATTGACACAAAAATGTGTTTTTGGGGACGGTTCTTTTTGACACAAAAATGTGTTTTTTGGAACCGTCCCCATTTACACGTTTTTTACTTGATCAATGCCTGCTCCCAGACCACTGTCTCGGGCCAGGTGCTGTCGTCAAAGTAATAACGGATATATTCGCTCAGATATTTCAGTTTTGCCTGGATGTGCTCGGAGTCCAGCGATGCGAAGGTTTTCCTTGCGCAGGCGTATTCCATGATCCTGGCGTGGTCCTCCAGCTCATATGTGGTGGCATACAGGTCAATGAAGTAAATGTCATCCATCTCGATAGCGCCCGCATCGTAAGCATATTTCGTGTACTCCAGGGCGGGAAGTTCTTCATTCCCCGTGTAGTTGTTGTATGCGTCGTAGGATTCATCATAGCTGAACCCTTCCGGATTCAAGGTACTCCAGTGCTCGGAGACTTTGTAGTAGTCATTCCATGTACCATGTGCCAGGATCCGTGAGATACGATCGTCGATCACATGACAGAATTCATGATAAATGGTTTCCTCAATCTCCGCTTCATCGCTGTCAATATACACAATAACGGTATTCTCATCCCTGCCGATGGTGAGTCCGTGTGCTTTACCCACAGTGGTACTGTCGTCGACCCCTTTGATATCCTCCACCAGACACACGGTCAATCCGTTGGGGTAAAACTCATCACGAAGCTGACTGAAGAATCCTTCCGGATAAGTGCCGAGCACCCGGTCCATGGTGGTCAGGACGGGCCAGATGGTATCATCCGGCTCAAGGGGAACGATCTCATACTCCACAGAATCCCTGCCCTCCGTAGTTTTCTCGACATACTCGGATACCTCTTCGTCTATAACGACCTGAATATCATAAGCTTCGGACAAGGCACTTGCATATTCCGCCGGAGTCTTATATTTTTCCATCATGGTCTGCGGTGAATAACGCCCGGGATCCTCCAGTTCCAGAAGGTGCAGTAATTCTTCATCCGTGCCCTCTTTCCTTGTAACGTGATGCACATCAACCTTCTTCGGAGCTTCGATCGTTTGCTCCATATCCATCATATAGATCAGAAAGTTACCATTCTCCGCACACTTGTAGGTCACGCAGAATTCATAATCGCCGTAATCCATTGCCAGGAAATAGTCCGGCTGTCCTTCTTTGATAAAAGCCGGCACCAGGTTCACCCTGTATCTGCATTCATTTTTCAGATCCACATAGGCGAAGGAGGCCCCTGAACCGGGTTCCACATAAATGATCCCATTTCCCACCGCAATAGTCTTACTCGGTGCCAGATAGTCCCCCGGATCAAACCAGGTCAGCTCATCCCCGGAAAATGTTTCCGTAAAAACACGATATTCTCCGTTATCCATATTGGTATAGATACCCATGGAATCATCGCCGCCTGCGCCTTCGAAGATCACTTCACCGAAGGGTGTTCGGTTCCGGTAGATCACCTGATCCGGCACGGTTACGTCATATTCATAATACACCGTTTGTTCGTCAAACTGTGCGACGACTACGAGTTCCCGGTTCTCATAAAGGAGCTCGAAGCAATATATCTCATCCGTTCCCTCTACCTCGATCCCCAGGTCTGTAAGGCTTCCGTTTTCCATATCCAGATAATAGATGGAACCTTCATTGGAAAAATACCCGCCTTTCCGGTCGGTTCTCATAATTGCCCCATTGTTCTTCGGGCGCTCCAATAACGGCTCGGTCTTTACTCTTTCTTCAAGATCAAAGGAACCTGTGATATTCAGATCCCGGTCCAGCCACAGATACTTACTGCCGTCTCCGGAAAAAAAGCCGATGGATCCGTCATCATATATGTCGATCCTCTCTGTCCTGACCTCCAGATCCGGGATCTCCGTCTGCTTTGTGATCTCTCCGGAAGCAATATCATGGATCCGGACCTTTGCTGCCGGAACAAAGGGCTCAGCCGGATCCGACGTTTCCGGATCATTACACTTGGACTCCACGATAAGAAAACCATCTTCGTAAGGAAGGATCATCATACTTTGACTTTCCCAGGTAGCTGTCACTTCAAATGCCTCTAAACCGGGCTCGTCAATCACAAGCTTCTCCTTGTATGCCTTCTCATCCCCGGGCTTTGTTCCGGTGTTCTCTTCGGTTTCGTTTTCCCCTGTTTCGGATTCCTTTTCGCCGGTGTTTCCGCCGTCCTTGGATTCGGATCCCTTCTCATCGGTGTTTCCGCCGGTTTCGGCTTCGGAACCGCCATCTCCGTTCTTTTCGGCTCCGCCTTTACCGTTTTCACCGGTGCCTGCCTCTTCGGTTTCGGAGACCTTCTCTTTCTCCGTAACCGTCTCGGAAGGCTTCACCGTTCCTCCGCCCGGCGTGCATCCGCTGATCCCGATCAGCAGACTGAGCGCCAACAAACCCGCAGCTGTTTTACGTTTTCGCATAAATAACCCCCTCTTCGGTTTTTGATGCTTGATCGTCGCATCCTCTCAGACTCATAACCGATCCTGTTTAAAATAATCAGTTATAAACCCATGGTATTTGATTTCCGGAGCGTTGTCAACGGACCGCAGAAAGGTGAAAAGAAAGCGTAAAAAATTCGTAAAAAAGGATGATGTCTGTGATACACAAAAAAGGTGAGACCGCTTTCGGTGACACATTTTAGGGTGTCAGCCGAAAACAGTCTCACCTGAAAAATATCAGTGAAAATGTGTCATTTGGAACCGTCCCCAAAAACACACAGAAATTCTCTCAGTCGAAGGTATTCATCCCACACTATGAATATTTGTGATATCCCTGAACAGGAAGGTCACCATCTGCGCACGGCTGCAGAGGTTATCGGGGCGGAAGGTCTTGTCGGAATAACCGCCGGTGATGCCGTTCTGAACTGCCCAGAGCACTGCATCATTGTAATACTTTCCGTCTCCCGGATGAATGTCCTTAAAGTCGGAAGAGCTGTTCTTCTCCACAGCCGGACACCCTTCCATACGATACAGGAAGCTCACTGCCTGAGCCCGTGAACACTGATTGTAGGGCCGGAAGGTTCCGTCGGCATAGCCGCCGGTGATGCCCATTTCCTGAGCCCAGGAAACTGCCTTATAGAAGTATGCCTTTTCATCCACGTCCGAAAACTCCGTGTAGGTTTCCGGTTCGGGGCAGCCTGCCATTCTCCACAGGAAGGAGATCATCTGAGCACGGCTGCAGATGCCGTCGGGATCAAAGCGGCTGTAAACACCTTTCGAGTCCTTTACACCGGCAGTAATGCCCTCATCCACCGCCCAGTATACCGGATTGTAATAATAGGGATCCGGCTTACTGTTGTCATGGCGCACATCCGTGAACTCCACGGTCACACTGTAAAAACCCCTTTTATGTTTTCCGGTCTTGTTATCGGTACCATAGGCATATACCGTGGTTCTTCCGGCAGACAGTGCTTCATAATCGGCTTTTTTGTTTCCGGTTCCGAAGGTGAGTCCCTTCTGATTCCCGGCCTCGTAGTAAACGGTCCAGTCCCCGCTGAAGTAAGACTGATCCTGCTTCATGGTGCCCTTCGAACCAACCGGGATCTTCAAGTCGGAAATGAACTGCATGGTAGAATCGTTCTGATTGACATATATACTGTACTCTCCGGCCTGATACGAAGAAACCACCATATAGTATTCTCCGGCACCCCAGCAGGATACGTTCGGGGTATAGTTGGCCGTCTTATTGTGAGCATCATTCCCGGTTCCGAAGGTGGTTCCGTATATTCTCGATCCGTTAGCCCTGTAGATATCTACGCTGCAGATCTTGATATTCGTGGAGAAATTGAACGTCGGCGCCACATCATCATAATACATATGGAACCGGTAGATATCCGAGCGTTTGTAACCGGAATAGGTCGTAGGCTCATTTTCCGTGATGGTACCTTGATAGTAGTTTCCCAGGGAGATCTTATTGGCAGTTCCGAACAGATCATCGCTCCTGCCTGCTTCCTCCGGAAAACTCTCAGTCGTCGGAGTGATATCGCACATAAAGGAAAATGAACCGTAAGTCGGATAATAGGCCTTGTTCGCATCAATGTACAGATTATAGGTTCCTGCCTGAAGATAATATGCATACTCCGGCCGGTCCTCATTCAGATCCAGGGCGTAGACCGTCTCCCCTGTTGACATATCAACAATGCGGGTACTGCATCCGCCGATATAGGTTTCCTGGCAGATCAGATCCACCCGGCTGGTCTTCGGCAGGTATAACCGAAAGGCCTTGGTGGGCTTCTGCGGGCTGAGACCGCCCTCCAGTTCATTGCCGGTACCGGAGAACACGCGTGCAGCCTCTGCCGTCTGAACCGGCGAAAGATACCTTGACCCGGGTCCTAATACCATGCAGGCCGCCAGGGCCGTGACAAGAAGCCTTTTTGCTGCTCTTTTGCGCTTTTCATGAAACATACTTTTCCCTCCTTATAATAAATGTGCACCCCCGGTTACGGCGGTCTTGCACTGCTTTTCCAAATAACCGACGCAATCCGGCTTTCGCACAGATCTGCGCAAAAGCCGGAAGCATCGATCTGATCAGATCGGGTTTCGCGAAATTAAAATCTCAAGGTTGAATAGTAACGATACAGGAAGGATACCATCTGGCCACGGCTGCACTGATTGTCCGGTCTGAAGGTTCCGTCCTTATATCCGCCGGTGATCCCCCGCTCTGCAGCCCAGAGGACTGCATTATTATAATACTTACCGTCCTTCGGATCGATATCCTTAAAGGACTGGGCGGTGGAAAGATCTATATCGGGAGATCCATCCAGACGATACAGGAAAGTCACTGCCTGGTTCCGGTTACAGTCATTGTAAGGGCGGAAGGTTCCGTCCTTATATCCGCCGGTAATACCTTTTTCCTGAGCCCAGGAAACAGCCTTGTAGAAGTAATCATTTTCCTTCACATCCGAAAAATCCGTGATGGTCTTGGGTTCGGGACAGCCCACCATACGCCACAGAAAGGAAACCATCTGTGCACGGCTGCAGGTGCCGGTAGGATCAAAGTTCTCATACAGACCCGTCTTTTTATTCTGAACACCGCCGGTGATGCCCTCATCGGCAGCCCAGTAAACAGCATCATAATAATACGGATTCTTTCCGTTGTCGGAGCCGTGGATCACATCCTTGAACTCCACCATTACCTTTGCCTCAACATAGGAATTATTCGCCATTCTTGAAACACTGAGTTTTTGGGTCCCGTAACCGACCAGTTTGGCAGAACCGGCCTTTTTTGCCGAAATCGTATTGGAGGAGGCCCCTTCGTTCACAGCAGCCACTTCCGGCTTCAATGATTCCCAGGTAAGATAATACCTCTCTACCGGATGTGTTGCCGGATCCAGCACTGCGGTAGATCCAACGGTCGTATAGACGGGATCCATTGTCTTACATCCGTCGTCAGGTTTTTGTGTAAGCCGGAATTCATAGAGGCCTCTGGCCTCAGAATGCATGGCCAGATAGTAGGTTCCCTTAGGAAGAACCACGTGTTCAATATTGATCGCAGAGGTCTGTTGTTCCATAAGCTTTACAGATCCGCTTGCAGAAGGAGCCAATCCTTCATAGATCCCGTTCTGATAGTTTTTCAATGTTTGCGGGGTAAAAATGTTCCAATTCAGTCCTGCGTCATTACCTTTCACACTCGAATAGATCCATAATTCCATCGGAACATCATCGTAATAAGAATGAAACTCATACAAATCCCCCGTCTCAATCTCAGAAATGGATCCCCAGGAAAAACTCTGCAAAGTGATCTTATTTGCGTCTTCCATCTTATCATCCGTCCTGTTAACGGTCTCCGGAAAGGTATCAATGGTATGCCATTCATTGTAATTGACCTTATAGGAATATCCTTTTTCCGGAAAGAGCATCCCCTGCTGGTAACACTCCAGTTCCATGTCGTAATTACCGGCAAGGAGAAATATTTCTTCCCCGGATCCCGGAGAAATGGTAAATGACAGGATCTCTTTGCCATCATACTTGATCCAGACCAGTATGGTACATTCTGTTGAGGCATCCGACCTTATATTGATCCGGGATGTTTTCTCCACCTGGATCCTGGTCTTTTGTATATGATTGCTTCCCGTAAAGGTTCCGGAGATATCCGTATCATTCTCCGTGATCAGCCTGGTAAGGCCGGCAGGGAGGCCGGATCCCTGTCTCACCGAAGAAATCCCTTCGGCTCCGGCGCCCGTCAGGGACGAAAGCACCATTGACGTTCCCAGTATCATGCTTGTGGCGATCATTTTCAGTTTTCTCATACTCTCTCTCCTCGATTTTTCTTATTGTTTCTGTCCTGCGGAACACGGCCGGGGCTTTCACGTGCCTGAAGACACCCTCTGATCCTCATCCGGCGCATATGTTCCTTCGTTTCAGGTACATCCTAACAGGGAAAATGTTTTTTGTCCCCGTCACTTTGGACAGGAAAAACACAAAAAATCGATTTTTTTGAAAAAACTGAAATTCAGTTCCCGATCAGAACTTCCAGGTAGCAGTCAGCTCATTGGGCTTGTAGATCGTATTATAAGCGCGATGCAGAAAGGCCACCGTCTGTCCGCGGGTGCAGACATTTTCCGGGCGGAAGGTTCCGTCCTTGTAGCCGCCGGTGATCCCGTTCCAGGAAGCCCAGGCAACTGCTGCGTCATAATACTTTCCGTCATTATAGTTGATGTCACTGAATGCATAGGCATCGGAATAATCCACCTCAGGCTGACCGGCCAGACGGTACAGGAAAGTCACGATCTGCGCACGGCTGCACTTATTGTCGGGGCGGAAGGTGTTGTCAGTATATCCACCGGTGATGCCTTCTTCCTGAGCCCAGGCTACTGCCTTATAGTAGTACGCCTTCTTGCTTACGTCCTTGAAATTGACTTCGGTCACAGGCTCGGGACAGCCGACCATACGCCACATGAAGGCTACCATCTGACCTCTGGTGCACTCCCCGTCCGGAGCAAAGCGGCTTGCAACACCGTACTGATCCTTGACTCCTCCGGTGATCCCTTTTTCTGCAGCCCAGTATACATCATAATAGTAGTAAGGGTCATAGCCGTTATCGGTCCACCGTCTGACATCCGTATATTCCACGTGCAGATAGGTCCTGGTCTGGTACTTTAACTGAATGCGGGGATTGGCCCAGTAAGTACCGAAGCCGTTGACATTTGTGTTTCCGGCACTTGCGGCGAGAATCACGCCGGGATCGGACTGAACGGCTGCAATGGACTTATCAAAGGATTCATAGGTCATACAATCCAGATAATTCCGGTCAAAGTCATCCGGAACCACATCCACCACGGAACCCACCGTGGTATAGATCTCCTTATCCTGATATTCAACCTCTTCCGGCTGTAAACTGAACTCATATCTGCCGTCTGCGCCTTCCGGGGTGCTGAGCACCAGATAACAGATCCCGATGGGAACCCGGAAAGATACCTTACCCAAGGTCTCATCTCCCATGCTTCCCGAATAGATCCCGGGTACCTTAAACTCGCCGGAGACGGCAGGTTCCCCGTCCACATAATTACCCTGCTGATTCTGCTCATACGCATAGCCCGTATATACGTTATAGACCAGGCCTGCTCCGTCAGAGGGTCTGTAAATGTTCGAATCCAGACTTAAGGTAAAATCCTGAGAACCGTAATAAGACTCGAACCTGTAGATATCATAGCGGGTCCCCTCATTCTGACAGAAGGAGCCCGTGATATAGCGAAGGAGCGGAGCCTCATCGGCTGTTTCATAGGTATCGTTCCGGTGAGAGGCATTTTCCTCAAAGGTATCCCCTACCTGCTTGACGAAAACGGACAGACTGTAATTTCCCAGGATGGGATACCCGGCATATCTGGTCTCAACCTGGATATTCATGGTGTAGGAACCGGACAGCAGATACAGGTCGGGGGTATTCTCCGTAACGACCATACTTTTGACCTGCTTTCCAGTCTTGGCATCCTTGATGGTGACCCTGAGCCGGGGACACCCTGACATTACGTAGTTGAAACGAACCCGTGACGCCTTGTTCAGAGTAAACTCGCATTTCCGGTTATAGTTCGTTGTTTTGATCACGTCATCAAGGATTTCGAAATTCTTCCGGCAAATGACCTCCGCATTGGTCTTCGGATCAATGAGTTTTCCGGTCCTCGCCTGGGCTGATGTGACTGCCGTGCAGACAAACATAGAACCCACCAATACACCTGTTAACAACTTTCTCCACTTTTTCATAACTTTCCTCCTTAAAATTCGGAATTGTTTGACTCTCTTCGGCCTGAAGCTTACTCCTGGCCCAAAAGTCGTTCATGTTCACTGACCACAAACTGATCCGCCCGGGCGTTCATGGCCAGATCCAGCCGGCTCTCAAAACCGGTCTTGGACAAAAGATTCTGGATATGGAAACGCACGGTATTGACCGAGATCCCCAGGCGCTCCGCAATCCCCTCATTGGTATAGCCTGCCGTCAGTTCCCTCAGAACGTCCAGCTCGCGCTCGGTAAAATCCTCTCTGGTCGCCTGTCCCAGGGACAGGTTCGGGGATTCCGAAGGATATACGTGTTCCCCTGCCATCACCCGGTCCATGATCTCCAGCAGAGAGGTCTCGGAATACTCCTTGTACCAGAAGGCCTCCACTCCGGCCATCAGAGCTCGTTTCTCCCAGGTTGCCTCCGCAGTGGAGGTCGCCAGGATGATCTTCACGGAGGGTTTCTTCCGTTTGATCTTCTCTGCTGCCGTGATGCCGTCAATGCCGGTGCGCATCAGGATATCCATGATGATCAGATCCGGTGTGTGACTCTCGCACCATTCCACCGCCTGCTCCGCAGAAGAGCAGGACTGCTCCAGTTCATAAGCCGATGAGCTCTTGACATACATTTCAAAAAACTGCCGGTACAGACGAAAATCGTCCACTACTACTACACGGGTCATTGTACCACCCCCTTCTGACAAAACATTTTCCTGTTGCTTTTCCTGTTGCAGATCTTTGACCTGCCATGATTATACCAAAGATCAAGGCTCCTGTCCCCGTCATTTCGGACTGATTTTGGAAAATTCCATCTTCAGTTTGAAGGCCGGAGCGGATTCAATGGACATGTTCCCGCCCATAAGGGCAATGTTCTTCTGCAGGGACAGCAGTCCTCCTGCAGGCCGGATCTCTTCCTCCGGCGCCTTTCCGTTGTTTTCGATCTCGATCCGGATCCCGGAAAGGGCGGTTACGGTCACGGAAAGCATATCTCCCTGAGCGTGCTTGAAGGTATTGGCCGCACACTCCCGGATGGCCTGTCCCAGCAGCTCCCGAAGCTCTTCGGACTCGGGAAGAGGTCCTTTGATCTCCACCCGGATTCCGATACCGGAGGCTAAGCGGATGGCATCGTCCACGGGCTGATAGAGTTCCTCGGGGCGCTCTGCTTCGTAAAGCAGGGTGTCGTTCACACTCTTTAAGAGCGCCAGAACGCCGGGAGCATCCGAGGAATCCTCCCGTTTCATATAGTAGGCACCCCGGGCCAAGGTGTAGCCTAAATTGTCATGAACGGCTCTTCTGGCATTCAGAAGCTCCTGCTCCATGGCAAAGTCGCCGCTTTCAACGGCAAAGGCCTTCATACGCAGCTGCATATCCAGAAGTCTGGCATTCTTCTCCTTCAGTTCCTTGGTGATCCGGGTGGCCTCAGTCACATCGGATGCAAAGATCTGCTCATATCTCTGCCCCTTTACGGTGGCATTCTGAATGCCGAAGAGGTAATCTCTGTCCTCCCACTCCAGCAGATACCGACCGTCCCGTTCCTCTCCGGTTTCCTCCAGCCGCTCCTGAAAGCGCCCGGTATCCGTCAGGGATTCCTTAAAAGCCGCAAGGCAGAAATCATTGATCATCAGATTGGAAAATACCGGTCTTCTTTTGGCATTTCCGTAACAGATCCCCACGGGAAGCAGGTCCACCGCCTCTTTAATCACAATGGGAGTAACGTTCTGCTTGTAATAATGGATCACCATCTGGATCGAAAAGCCCGTGGCCAGGGCCAGGACCACCTCACAGACCGCGATCAGCACCCAGGGCTGCTGATAGATAAAGGCCACGATGGGAACCCAGTCCCGCTCCATGTCTGTGTAAACGGCATAGTGACGCCCGTCCAGGAACAGAATGAGGAGTACCATGCCGAAAAGCACCCAGAGCAAGTAGACCACCGGTCGAAGGATCCCGTTCTTCCGGTTGACATAATACATCCGGAAGGCCAGAAGGCATGCATAGATCTGACCGATAAAGATCAGAACGGAGCCCACAAGGAGGATATTTCCGGACAATTCGTGAAGTACGGATCTTAAAGAATTCATGCTTTCTTCACCTCCATTGTCACAAACATCAGCCCCTCACTGCACTCCGAGCGGACTGCCACGGAGGGAGTGGTCACCACACTTCCGGGGTCGGGAGCATTTTCCCGCTCCGGCAGCATGATCCGGATCTCACTGCCGGAGCAGGCCACGCTCATGCGGAGCTTCTCGGGCCTTACCTCCAGCCAGGCTTCCATCCATTCTTCAAAGGCTGTATATAAGGAAAATGCCGCCTCCCTGGTCATGGTCTGTGCGGGGAAATTCGAGACCTGAACGGTGATCCCGCAAAAGGCCAGGTAGCGTGAGGACTCTTCGAAGGCCAGATACAGTTCCCGGCCGGAGATGACCTCTTCTCCGGGATCCGCCAGCATCAGGTTCGATGCACGTTTGATGTAGGCCGTGATCACCAGGGACTGAGCCATGTGGGTGTGGAACAGTTCTTCATTTTCCTGATTCCGGTCCGTCTCGCATTCATCCAGAAGGGCCGAAAGCCGTTTCATGGCAGGCAGCATCCGGTTGGAGATCCTTGCATAGATCCGGTTTCTTGTTTCAACTCGTGCACGCTTTTCCTTCAGACGATTTTGGGCCTCGATCAGTTCATTTTCCCCGGCCAGGACTTCATTGGCCGCTGCCAGCTGCTCATTCAGCCGGTCCACCGTCCGCTCATCCGATGCCCAGAACACCAGGGCATTGGAGAGTTTCCGTCCCTGGATGGTAAAGCCTTCCTCGATGCGCACCGGCTCCGAAAGGCTGTCCCTGAGGGTCTTCGCATCTGCCGTCTCCGGCATCTCCTCTCCGGTATGGTAGAGGACATTTAAGTTCCGGTCGGTGATGATAGCCGGCACCTTCATTCCCGCAAAGAAATCCGAATAATCATCTTCATTGGAGGGCATGAGTCTTGCACGGATGCAGGACTCAAACATTCCTATAAGACAGAACACATGAATGTGCGGGAACTGATAGGGATACTGAAGTACAAAATCGGGATCCGCCAGATCATAAAGGACATGAAGGGAATTCAGCACCAGCCAAAGAGCCGGGAACAGGAAGAAGTACAACGCATCCTTCCAGCCTCCCGTCCGCCTGGACTGATAGAGAAGCAGTGCCAGTCCCCCCACCATACCGGCGAACATGAACACATAGATCATATAGAACAGCAGCCCGTGCGAGTAGGTCCCGGTCTGCCCCATGAAGTCCGTTACCCCTTCCTTCGGGATAAAGATCAGGTGGTGAAGGTCATTTGTCATGACGGATACCACCATGGCCACAGCCACCGTATAGAGGAGCAGCATCACAACCTTTTTGGCCAGCAGCCCCTCCTCTCCGGGCTGCCCGAAGCTGTCAATGCAGGAAAATGTAAACATGGCCGGGATCATATAGACCGGCACGTAATAGGCGTACCAGCTGTACCTGGTGAGAAGATACTGTTCATCCGTGAACACCCGGTACTTGACCACCTGGAGAAATACAAAAAACAACATCAACAGCCCTGCGATCACCATGTAGGTCCTGGCCCTCGACGGCAGGAGCCTTACCCGCAGGGACAGGATCCAGTACAGAATGAGCCCGAAGAAGATCCCGTACTGAATGCAGAACAGCACCGTATCGAAAAACGGATTGATGATCCTGGCCAGGCTGTGGCAGAGTCCGGCCACCAAAAAGAGCGCAGTAAACACCACCGTGTGCACGGGGATGTGGACACGGGAGAGGGGAGATTCTGATTTCGCAGTTTGTGAGGGCTTGGGGCTTGGACTGCTCAGCCCACCCTGCTTACTCACCTGCTTATTGCTCTTGTTCGGATCACTCATAGCTCTGCTCCTGAGTTTCATTGTTGACGGGGCTGACGGGTGAAGGCCGAATACAGCGATTATTTGAATATCCTGATCATCGCTGTATTTCAGGC
>JAGACB010000054.1 GCA_017614345.1 Lachnospiraceae bacterium | reverse complement strand
TTGATCTGCATGCTATAGCCCTGCGGCGCATCCGTATAATCTTTCGCGATCATCATCAGAGCCATGAACAGACCGCCCAGGCTCATATCCACGCCGTAAAGATGATTTTCCTTATCGATGGTCATCTCCTTCACGATACAGATCGGAGAATTATACGTGGTCGAAAGCTGCTTCCGGATCTCCTCCAGGGCCTCCCTGGCCTTCTCCCGGCTGATCCCCGTTGCCTTTGCAATGGTCTCTTCTCCGGCATACTGATCGCTCTTTAAGGAATACAGATAGGCAAATACCTTCATGGTCCCTTCATCCGACAACAGCCGGAACAGATTCCGAATTCTTTCGGTGTCGCGGAACAGATCCTCGAATACGGTCTTTTCAAGGGGACTGCGCAGACAAAGGAAAAAGTCATTGTCCTCACGAAGGCCCATGTAGGAATAGACCACATTATCGAAAACCGCGGAAGACATCTTCGGGCAGTCCTTGGTATCGCAGGGCGCCTCATAATAATTCCGATTGTTCACCCAGCTGGAGATCTGGCCGGCCCACTGGATCTTCCGAAGAATCTTGGAAAGCTCCTCGTGCTCATCATTCCTGCCCTTCTGCTCCGATTCCTTTCTGACCGTCTCCGACACCCGGTCGAACACCACCTGCTCAAAGCTCTTGTCCCGGTCAGTCCGTCCGTAAAGATAGTCGATGGATACCCCGAAGATATCCGCGATCTTCGGCACCAGGTCTCCCTCGGGGTAACTTCCGTTCTCCCACTTCGAAACCGCCTGGGGACTGACTCCCAGCTGCGCCGCCAGCTGCTCCTGGGTCACCTTCTTCTCTTTTCTGAGTGCCTGTAATGTGGTAGAAAATGTCTTCTGCTCCATTTCAAATCCTCCTGGGTCCATATCCGGATTCCTTCCTCCGGTTGATTTATCCCTATCATACCAATAGTTTTGGTTGAGTACAACATAAGAAATCCACCGCTGGTTAATTAACGGTGGATTTTTCGTCGATATTCTACTGTTTGTTGATTTGAATGCAATAATTCCAATATGATACAAAGGTATCAATTACTTGCATCCGGAAGAAAACGCATTTGACAGAAACGCAGGATCAAAAGAATTATACAACAATCGAGTAGGAGGAACCTCCTACTCGATATCGCAAACGAACATTTCGCACTTCGTGCTCCATGTTCTTACGACCGGCAAATGTCTGCCCGTGCAAGCACGGCAGCCGCTTGCCGGTCTTTTGCTGCAAAAAACACTCACCTCAGTCATTATGCTGAAGTGAGTGTTTGTTTTGTTCTTAAAAGTATTTCCGATCAACTGATCAGCTGAACTGAAGAGGATTTACCTTTACGCCGGGGCCCATGGTAGAAGACATGGTTACGGACTTAAGATAGGTACCCTTCAGAGCTGCGGGCTTAGCCTTTACGATGGCATCCATCAGAGCCTTAACGTTCTCTGCAAGCTGCTCATCTGTGAAGGAAGTCTTTCCTACCGGAACATGAACGATATTTGCCTTGTCAAGTCTGTACTCGATCTTACCGGCTTTGATATCGTTGATAGCCTTGGTTACGTCCATAGTAACGGTACCTGCCTTAGGGTTGGGCATGAGACCTTTCGGTCCGAGTACACGACCCAGACGACCAACAACGCCCATCATGTCGGGAGTTGCTACTACTACGTCGAAATCAAGCCATCCTTCGTTCTGGATCTTCGGGATCAGCTCTTCGCCGCCGACGAAATCTGCGCCTGCAGCAGTTGCCTCATCAAGCTTAAGGCCCTTAGCGAATACGAGCACGCGAACAGTCTTACCTGTACCGTTGGGCAGAACTACTGCACCACGGATCTGCTGATCTGCATGACGGCCATCGCAGCCTGTTCTGATGTGCAGCTCAACTGTCTCATCGAACTTTGCGGTCTTAGCCTTCTTTACAACTTCGATAGCTTCGGATACTTCATATAACTTGCTGCGATCAACAAGCTTCGCAGCTTCCTGATATTTCTTACCTCTTTTCATTATAAAACCTCCTGGTGGTATTTGCGGGGTTTGCCCTCCCACATACTAGTGTCGCACCTTCAGCCTGTTTGGCCGATGGTGTTCGTCAAAACTGTTTCGGAAACGAACATCAGTCGTCTACTACAGTGATACCCATACTTCTTGCAGTACCTGCGATCATGCTGGTAGCTGCTTCGATGGATGCTGCGTTCAGATCGGGCATTTTCAGCTCAGCGATCTTCTGAACTTCGGATCTCTTGATGGTAGCAACCTTGGTCTTGTTCGGAGTACCGGAACCGGACTGCAGATTGCAAGCCTTCTTAAGAAGAACCGCAGCGGGCGGAGTCTTTGTAATGAAGGTGAAGGATCTGTCTGCGTATACAGTGATCACAACCGGGATGATCATACCATCCTGGTTAGCTGTTCTTGCATTGAACTCCTTGGTGAACTGAACAATGTTCACACCATGCTGTCCAAGTGCAGGACCAACGGGCGGAGCCGGTGTTGCTTTGCCGGCAGGAATCTGAAGTTTGATAAAACCTGTAACTTTCTTTGCCATTTTGGCACCTCCTAAAAAAATGTGGTAATATCGGGAGTTATTACTAACCCTCCCACTCAGTTGATGATGCGCAGCATCATCAACAATCGCCGTTAATACGAAGGATTAACGGCGGAATCCGTTTGGCACACGAAGTGTGACAAACTATTCCTTGTTTTTCGTCGTTAATGCGAAGCATTATCGGCGTATATACCCAAAACGACCTCTCGGTCGATCTCGGTTCATTTGAAGCTGCAGTGCATCAAAGCTTGCGCACCTCAGCAAAGTTCAGCTCAACAGGAACTTCCTGGCCGAACATATCTACATTGATGGTGATGCTCTGGCGGCTTTCGTTTACCGCACGGATCACACCCTTGGTGTCCTTGAAGCTTCCGGCAACAACCACTACAAGGTCGCCTTCTGCGAAATCCACGTGAACCGTATCCACCTTGATCCCGAGAGAATGGATCTCTGCAGGACTTAAGGGAGTGGGATCACTTCCCGGACCTACGAAACCTGTCACACCTCTGGTGTTACGTACCAGATACCAGGTTGCTTCGTTCTCGATCATCTTGACGAATACATACCCGGGGTACATCTTGGTCTCAACGGTCTTTCTGGCACCGCTGGCGGTAGTCTCCACGGTCTGTCTGGTGGGCACCATTACATCCACGATCTGGTCCTGCATATTGCGGCTGATCACGGTCTTCTTGATGTCATCTCTGACTTTATTCTCATACCCGGAATAGGTATGAACCACATACCACTGTGCTTCTTCCATGTACTATCTCACCTTTCCTTTGAATGATCAGCTGATCTTCATCATCTGGAATAACACCCAAATGATCAGCTTATCCAAACCGAAAATACATAATCCGAGGATCGCGGAAACCACCAGTACGGTGATCGTTTCCTTGGTGATCTCGTTTCTGTCGGGCCAGGTGATCTTGGAAAACTCCGTCCTCAGCCCCTTGAGAACGCCCTTCAGGCCCTGGGACTGATTCTTGGAATTCTTCTTACCCTTTTTGGATGACTTTCCGTCTTTGCTCTTTTTCGCAGACTGCTCCTTCTTTGCAGGCTCAGCCTTCTTCTCCGATCCGGATTCCGCTTGGTTTGCAGCAGACTCTTCCGCTAAACCGGCATCGTCGATTGCTTTTACTTTCTTATCAGTTTCTGCCATGCCCAAACCTCTGTCTTTCCGAAATTATTTGGTCTCTTTATGAACAGTGTGCTTCTTGCAGAATCTGCAGTACTTGCTGGTCTCCATTCTGTCGGGATGTGTCTTCTTATCCTTGGTCAGATTGTAGTTGCGCTGCTTGCACTCTGTACATGCTAATGTAATCTTTGTTCTCATGATTTGTTTCCTCCAGATATTTTGAAATCAAATCCGGCATTTTCCGCAGGAAAATCTTTTCTTTCGCCCGAAAATTTCCCGGCGTTTACGAGGCGTCAGGAAGAAAGTGTGGGAGCACTCACGTCAAGTGCAGTTTCCGTTCGAAAGCCTTGATCTTACAAGGGTTTCTGCCTGTCAGAGCCATCCCGTATCACCGGGTGGTCTTCTTAAAAAACTCGACAAAAAAAAGACCCGAGGTCTTTTCTTTGCTCGTATAATATATCACAGGCGTTTTGCCATGTCAACATTTTTCTTTCGAACTAGTTCCAGAAACAGATCTCATCGATGAAAAGCTCCATGTCGAAGAAGACATAATCGATCACCTTGGACAGATCCGCGAATTCTTCCTCCGTCAGCGCCATGTACATTTCCTTCTTCCCCAGGAAATAGTGCAGGATAAAGATGTGCCTTTTTGTATTCACATCTACGATATCGGGATTATCCGCGTTCTCAAAAGACAGGTCATCGTCATTTTCCAGACATATATTGTTCATGGTAGCGATCAGTCTCTTATGAACCTTTCCGTTCATATCCGCCACCTTGATATAATCACGGTAAATGGGAGTACCTTTATCTTTGTCATCCGAAAAATAATCTCCCATGCTCTTTTGGGTCCCGACCCATTTTGAGGTGGTGCAAATGCCCACTGCCTCGGCATACTCCGCCTTCCCTGCCTTGATACATTCCACAAACAGCTTTTTGTATTTGGTATTCTCATGCCGGCATTTTGCATTCATCAGATCCTGAGCGTCGGCAACGGAGGGATCTAACGGAACAAAGTGCAGCTCCTTAATCTCCGGACGCAGGGCCTCTTTCGCCTTCTCGGCATCTGTTTTCGCCTTGTAGAGCTTCTCCTGCTCCTTCGCCGCCTCTAAATTGGCCTTAATCTTGCTGAATAATCCCATGGTCCTGCCCTCCTTTTTTCGGATCCTCACCCTTTTCTTCCATATTCATATAAGGAAGAAAACCATCTCACAGATTGATTTTACCACTCATATCTTATATAATCAATCTGGTTATTTGGGTTTTGATGGTTGACATTGGAAAATATCCACCATTCCCGATTTTCATCACGATCACGAAAGGATCCCACCATGGTATTCAGTTCCGGACTGTTTTTATTCTTATTTCTGACCGTCACCCTGGCAGGCTACTACCTGGCAGGTCGTCGCGGCGGAAACGTCTGGCTTCTGCTTGCCAGTCTTTTTTTCTTCGGGTACTCACACCCGAAGCACCTTCTGGTGATCCTGGCGGGGATCGTGATCAACTATGTGGCGGCACTTTTGATCAGCAGCATAGATAATAAATCTCCGGTCAAAGCCAAGGGTCCGAAGGCAAATGTTCCAAAGAGCAATGCCGTAAATTGGCCCCGGATCCTGATCCTTGTTGCTGCCGTGTTCTTAAATCTCGGCATTCTCTTCTATTTTAAATACTTCGGCTTTGCAACTCAGACCGCAGGAAGACTCCTCGGAAAAGCACTTTCCGTTCCGGATGTTCTGATGCCCATCGGAATCTCATTTTTCACCTTCCAGGGAATGTCCTATGTGATCGATGTGTTCCGCCGGGATGTGCCCGCCCAGAAGAATCCGCTTCATGTGGCACTTTACATTGTGCTCTTTCCCCAGCTCATCGCAGGACCCATTGTCCGCTATAAGGAGATCGCCGGAGAGATCTTAAATCGTCAGGTGTCCCTTGCGGATTTCACGGACGGCATCAGCCGTTTTCTGACAGGCCTTGCCAAAAAGGCCCTGGTGGCCAATACTCTTGCCATTGCCGCAGATGCGATCTGGAGTAATCCGGTACACGAGAATACTCCTGTTATTGCCTGGTTCGGCTCCATCGCCTACACCCTTCAGATCTATTATGACTTCTCGGGCTACAGCGATATGGCCATTGGCCTCGGCCGGATGTTCGGTTTTCATTTCCCCGAAAACTTTGATCTTCCCTATGTGTCGAAGAGCATCAGCGAATTCTGGCGCCGGTGGCATATCTCCCTCGGCAGCTGGTTCAGGGATTATGTCTACATCCCTCTGGGCGGAAACCGCCGTCATGTCTTCTTTAACCTGGGGCTGGTGTTCCTGCTGACAGGTATCTGGCACGGAGCCGCCTGGCACTTCATCCTCTGGGGTGTATGGCACGGGTTCTTTATCCTGGCGGAGCGATTAGTCAAGGTTATTTTCAGTAAGAAGACCACGTCCTCTGCGGATAATCCGAAATCCGGCACCATTACTTCCAACTCTAAGTTAACCCCTTGGTCCGTGGTCAAAGCAGTCCTTTCCACCTGCTATGCCATGGCAGTGGTCCACATCGGCTGGGTGCTGTTCCGGGCTCCTTCCCTTCGGGAGGCGGTGACTTATCTGAAGGCCATGTTCGGTCTGAACAAAGACCTGCTGCATCCGGGCTTTACCCTCGGCTGGTACCTGGATCATTACACTTTGCTGATCCTGATCCTGGCGGTACTCTTTGCAGGCCCCCTGCCCCGCCTTTTGGGGTGCTTCATCAAAAAGAAGCTTTCCGAACCTGCGGTCCTGATCCTCACAAGACTGGCTCTTCTGATCCTCTTTGTCCTGTCCGTGATCAGCATCGTCTCCGGCTCCTACAATCCCTTCATCTACTTCCAGTTCTGATGTGCATTTCACATCCGTCGGAAGATCTGAAGTAACCATTTTCCTTCATTGGGAGTATCATTATGAATAAGAAAAAAGATCCGAAACGGATCCTTGACATCATCTATCTGGCGGCCTTTCTGCTGATCCTGGCCATCCCCCTAGTGACCATGAACTTCGGGCGGACGGACACATCGGTGACGGAAAACCGGAAGCTTGCCGCATTTCCCTCCCTGAAGACTGCAGA
>JAGACB010000053.1 GCA_017614345.1 Lachnospiraceae bacterium | reverse complement strand
TGGATCTCTATAAAACCCGTATACTCACTCTATTGCTATTATAACATAAACCACGAGTAATTAAACGATTTATCTCAGATTAAATCTAATATTTCTCCTTTCCATACTATAAATCAATCTAATTATACCCCCAAAAACACTCGCGATAATTTTTTTATGTTTTTCGATAAAAAGTTGTTGACAAGGATAAAAACGGGTGATATAACATGATCAAGATTTATCGAAAAACGATAAGGAGGGTTACGACATGAGCAACCAACAGACTAACGAACGTCTTCGTGTCATGAATAAGGATCAGATGATCCGCCGTATCCGGTTATTCGGAAAGATCGGACAGATCTTATCCGCGATCACCATGGCGGTTCAGGTTCTGATGATACTGCTGTTTCTGGCAGGCTTCATCTTTTCCGCCATCATGCCGAAGGATTTTGTGACCATCCGCTTTAATAATGAGCTGGAAGCCACCATTGATCTTTCTACTGTTCCGAATCCGGATGTGGAACAGGATTTTTCAAAAATCGCTGAAAAGATCAATTCCGGAGAGGTCAATATGATCATTGATCATTACAAGATCGATCATGCATCCATCGCCTCCAAGCTCCTGTCTGTCTCCGGTAATTCCGATCAGGTGGAGGTTTATGATAAGGGACGGTTCATGTTCCTCTTCGGCGGCCTGATCATCAACATGATCGCATTTTTGATAACCACATTCTTCATCTTCCGTTTTACGGGAAAGCTGAAGAACATGGAAAGTCCTTTTGATACGGAGCTTTCCGCGAACCTGAGGCTCATTGCCATTTCTCTGGTTCCCTGGTACCCGCTTGAACTTATCTGCGGAGGGATCTATGAGTACTTTGTCACCGGAAAGTTCAATATCATGTTCAATCTCGACATCAAGCTTCTGGTTGTGATCCTTTTCATTGCACTGATCAGTGTGATCTTCCGTTACGGAGCTATCCTTCAGGAGGAATCCGATGAAACCATCTGAAGCATTTCGGAAATGTACAGTTTGCTGAGCTTAAGACTCAGGAGGAATAATATATGGGTAAGATCATTGTTCGACTTGACAGAGTCATGGCGGATCGGAAGATCAGCTTAAATGACCTTTCGGATCAGGTAGGCATCACAAATGTCAACCTATCCAAATTAAAGACCGGAAAAGCCAGTGCCATCCGGTTCTCCACGCTCGAATCCATCTGTGAGGTTCTGGACTGTCAACCGGGAGATATCCTGGAATACAGTAAGGATCAGGAATGAGCGGAACATGTTGATCACTTGATCGTTCAGATCATTTCAACACTTTACTTTACATCTGAATCATTCATTTTCGATCAGGGCACTTTTTGCTGACTGATCAGTCTTTTGCCGGGCTTCCCGAAGGAAGAAATGTTCGGCATCAACATTCATTGATCACTTCGGAGAACTCTCCGAGAAAGGAAAATAATAGAATATGAAGAAGAGAATTTTTAACACAAGGGGGATTTCTGCGCTTTTTTTGGCCTCTGTGATCCTCACAGGCACCTTAAACGGATGCACCGTCTCCACCACATCACCCGGCCAGACACCGGAAACCACCGAAGAAGAGACCCTGTTCTCCTCGGGCCGAAAGGTCTATGTAGCAGGAGATCCCATGAGTTTTACCATATCACCCAAGGATGATTTTTACGGCTCCGTAAATGCGGAGGCCCTTTGGAATACAGAGATCGGATACGGCGATCAATCAGCCGGTGCCTTCAATGAAGTCTACGGATCCGTTGAGGAAGAAGTAGACAGTATCTTAAAAGAGATCCTTGCAGAAGGCTATACCGCAGAGAAAGGCAGCCCCGAAGAGGTGCTGCAGAAGGTCGCAAAGCTCCTCGAAAACTATCAGGGAAATGAAGAAAACATGAAGATCTTCAAGGAAGTCTTTTCCAAGATCGACTCCGCTTCCACTCCCGAAGAGCTGATATATCTGGCAGCGGAAATGGCCTATCGTTATGATACAAATTCCCTCCTTACAACAGCCATTTCCACGGATTCGAGAAACACCTCGAAGAATGCTCTGACCCTTACCTATTCCGACACTATCTTCAATTCTCTTCAGGAAATGAATGAAGATACCAAAAAGGCAGAGGCCTTCCGGGATGCACTGCTCTCGGCGCTCTACGACCTGGGTATGGACAAAAACGAAGCAAGTACCGTTTCCTACCGTATCACTCACCGGTATCTGGAGCTTTCCATGGAGATCGATTTTACCGCCATGGAGAAGGAAGGAATGGAGAATTACATCACCGAATACAGATGGAAAGAGGCTGAGGAGCTGTTCGGAACCATTTCCCTGGAAGAAATGCTCCGTCACGGAGGTTTTTCGGATGAGGCCATCGATACACTGAAAGCCGGCAAGATTCGGATTGCTCTTCCCGAGGTTCTGAAGGGCTTTGTGGAATCCGTAAATGATGAGACTCTGGAGGACTGGAAGAATTATCTGAAGTGCTGCTTCACCTCCAAGTACTCCCTCTACAAGCCCGAAGGCTATACCAGAATGGATCAGCGTACCAAGGACATCACCGAAGAAGAGGAATTCCGCTTACTGAAAAATGACTTCGGAACCATGATCAGCCCCATCTACTACTCTGAGGTCTATACCGAAGAGAAGGCTGCCATCATGAAGGAAATGGAAGAAGCCTTCCGCAGCGAGTATCCGGCCATGATCCGGGAAGCTGATTACCTGAGCGAGGAAACAAAAGAAGCCCTGGTAAAGAAGTTCGAGAACATCACCTTCCATTACGGCGGCGAATCCTATGAAAACTCCCTGATCGCAGGGATCGATCCCGTGGAGGACACCTATCTGGAGACAGTCCTTACCTACAACCGGAAGATCAATGACAGGATCATCGAAAGCCTTTGCGAAGCTACGGATCCCGATCGCTGGGAAATGACCGCACAGACCGTAAACGCTTATTATCAGCCCTACAGCAACGATATCTACATCACCACCGCCATTCTTCATGCACCCTTCTTTGATCAGGATGCAGAGCTTGCCACAAATCTTGGCGGTATCGGAACCGTCATTGCTCACGAGCTTTCACATGCATTTGACAGTAACGGTCTTCAATATGACGAAAACGGAAACTACGCTCCCGAATGGATCGGCGAAGCAGACCGCAAGGTCATGGAGGAGCGTCAGGAAGCCATCCGCAAGCATTATGACAAATACACGCTTCTGGATGTCTATCACGTAGACGGCGAGCAGACTCTGGCCGAGAACATGGCAGACTTAGGCGGCGTACAGTGTGTTCTGAGAATGCTCTCAGGCACAGAGGAATACAAAAAGTACTTCACGAACTACGCAAAGATCTGGAGCACCCTCTATCGGAAGGAAAACATCCTCATGTATCTGGACGAGGACGTACACAGCCCCGATCCCATCCGCGTCAATGCAGTAGTATCCTGTTTCCCCGAATTTTATGAAACCTACGATGTCCGGGAAGGTGACGGAATGTACCTTGCACCGGAAGAAAGGCCCTCAAGATGGTAATCCTACTGAAACATACACTGAAAAATATCCTGAAAAAACCTTTTCGGTCATTTATCATCATTATTTGCATGATGTTTACCGCTCTCACCTCCTACCTGGTGTTCGATCTTTCCACCTCCATCAAGGATGTGATCGGAAACTACTTCCTGGATATGACCGGAAACATTGACTTAAGCATCACCTCCGAGACCAACTTAGACGATGAATTCTTTGCAAAGTATCCGGAAACCTCCCGGCTGACCCTCTACGATCACAGATATGAGATTGCCTACAGAGATCCCGAGCAGTACGGCTATGAATTCACCAAGGATCTTCGGATCATCGGCTTAAATCTGAAGACCGCCTATGAAATGGAGCTTCTGCCCGAGCTGAACCTGAATGATTCCGAAGCAGCCGTTGCAGCTGCCTATGCTGAGGAATACGGCATCCATGAAAATGACACCATCAGCCTTTATGATGTGAACGGAAATACCCACGATTACACCGTTGCAAAGATCCTCACGGGAACCAACGGTATGATCCCGAAGGATTCCTTCGTTGTGATCGTTCCCGAAGAGACCATGACCACCCTCCTGGATACGAAAGAATTAAACACCAGAGAGTTCATGATCGATGTCAAGGATGACGCAAAGGTAGAGGAATTCTGCAAGGCAATGGAGGAGATTCCTTCCATCGAATATGTCCGCCTGAAGGGAAATGAGCAGATCCAGTCCATGATCATGCAGGTCACCTCTATTTTCCTGGTTCTGTTCCTGGTAACCTTCCTGATGGTTCTCTTTATCACCGTCAACATCTCCGAACGTATCGTTATTGAGCGGATGTTCACCATCGGTACCTTCAAGAGCCTGGGAATCTCCGGTACTCTTACCACCATGATCCTTCTTCTGGAAAATGCCTTCTATGCCATCCTGGGATTCATCCCCGGAACCGGGCTCTATCTTCTGATCCGGCCCTCGCTTTTAAGCGGAATGATCTCCACCTCCTCCGGTGATGCGGCACGGATCGATCCCATCCACCTATATATTTACATTTTTGTCCTGCTCCTGGTACTGGGCATGCAGTTTGCAGCCCCTGCCTTAGAGCTGATGAAGGCGGTAAAGACACCCATCCGTGACATCATCTTCTCCAATCAGGATACCGAATACCGGTTATCCAAGTTCCGCACCACATTAGGTGGTGTGCTGGTGATCATCGCCACCGTGCTTTATGTGATCTTCGGAAAGTCAAACGGTCTCATGATCTTCGGTTCCCTCATTCTGGGAGTCGTAGGCATTTCCCTGATGATCCCGCTCTTCTTAAGACTCTTGTCCATGCTCCTCTCCGGGCTGTTCCAGAAAGCCGGAATGCCCGTTGCAACCTATGCTTCCACCGAACTCGGAAGCAAAAAGACCGATATTGTCAGCGGTGTGTTATGTGTCTCCATCTGTGCGCTTTGTATCGCAGTCTTCGGTATTGCCGGAGGAATGATGAACTTCTACACCAGAGACACTTTCGACTCAGACGTTACCGTAGGTTATGCTTCCCAGAAGGAAACCTACTATCACTACATTGAAGATCTTCCGGGAGTTACAGATGTTCAGTATATCTACACTTTCTCCGACGAGATGACGATCAATGAGCAGATTGGAAAGCGTTTCTACGGTGTAATGGCCTACACCAAGCCCTTCCTCATCACCGGCATCAAGAACCTTCCCGAGGAACTCGGCTTCGATGAATTCGCCATCAGCCAGACCGAGGCCAACAAGCTCGGTATGAAGGTCGGTGAAACCTATCACCTCTCCTTCGCCTCCGATTCCGTATTCCCCACAGAGCGTGACATGACCCTGAAGGCCATTGCTTACACCTCGGAATACACAGCAAGCCCCATCATTATCCTGAATGCAGAGCAGTACGAAAAGATCTATCATGATACCGTCAGCGAGATCTGCATCAAGTGCAGCGACCCTGATACCGTCAGGGACACCATCAAGAAGTATTCCGTTGAGCAGAATATTAAAGTCAGGACCAAGGCAGAGATTGCCGCAAGTGACCTGAAGGAAAGCCAGGGAGTTCGTCTGATCCTCTACTGCATCATAGGTCTCGGCGTGATCCTCACCATCATCGGTATCTCCGGAAACCAGATGATCGGCTTCGAAGGACGCAAGCGTGAATATGCGGTAATGCACTCCACCTCCATGAGCAAAGGCCAGATCGGCCGTGTGATCCTTCTGGAAACCTTCTTTGTCATCGGCTCCAGCATCACCATTGCACTGCTTCTCGGCAGACTCATCCTCTTCATGATCGAACGGGCCCTCTATGCGTTAGACATACCTCTTCCGTTAGATTCACCGTTCAGTTCCTTCCTGATGATGGGCGGGATCCTGTTCCTGCTGATCATGTTCACCACCGTGTTCCCCATGAGGGCAGTAAGGAAAATGAACACGGCAGAAACCCTGAAGTATGAATAATTTCTCGTATCAACAAGACATTAAACAATATACCGGTTACGAAAGGATTAATACCATGACTACACTTACCAATGAAACGGCTGCGATTGCCGTACAGGATATCAAGAAAAGTTTCGGAAAGAATGAAGCAAAGACCGATGTGCTTCAGGGCGTAAGCTTCCAGATCCCCAAGGGAGAGTTTGTCTCCCTGATGGGAGCCTCCGGAAGCGGCAAATCCACCCTCCTCTATCTCATCGGCGGACTGGACAGAAATTACACCGGAGACATCTACATCAACGGCTCCAACATCTCCAAGATGAAGGAACGTGACATGACCCGCCTTCGCTTGGATACCGTGGGCTTTGTATTCCAGTTCTACAACCTGGTACAGAACCTGTCCGTAGAGGACAATATCATGCTCCCCATTGTCATGTCCAAAAAGAAGAATACCGCAGAATACCGCAAAAAGCTGGATGAGATCCTGGAGATCACCGGCCTTACCGCAAAGAGAAAATCCAAGCCCGGACAGCTCTCCGGCGGTCAGCAGCAGCGTGTGGCCATTGCCAGAGCAGTACTTGCAAATCCTGAGATCATCCTTGCAGATGAGCCCACCGGTAACCTTGATCAGAAGGCCGGAAACGAGATCATGGAACTCTTCCGCCGGGTCAACAAAGAAAAAGGCATCACCATCCTGATGGTAACCCACTCTCCTCAAAGTGCTGCCTATGCTGACAGAGTCATTGTCCTGGAAAACGGAAAGATGAAGGAAGAAACCAGAACCGAGCAGGCAGTATGAAACATCTTTGATAAGCATAAACCACTTTGATCATCTTCGAAATACTATGATATGAAAAAATCGCCGGTAATCCATTGGATTATCGGCGATCATATTTACATACATGCTTTATTATTTCATACATAGTGAGTTGTACTCACTTTGGCACATACATGTGCCATTTTTTTATTCACTGTCTTCAGCGTTTTCATCCCGAAGGTTTTTGCAGATGCGGTCAAAGAAGGAGAATACCATCTCCTGCTCTTCCTCGGTGAATCCTGCAAGAGCCTGGGCGTCAACCTCACCCATCAGCTCTACCACTTCACGGCTCTTTTCCCGGCCTGCATCCGTCAGATAGATGGCGTAAGCTCTCTTTCCCGTGGGAAGCGCATAAGGCACCTTGTTGACAAAGCCCATTTTCTGCATGTGCTGAAGAGTCACCGTCATGGTGGATTCCTTCAGCTGGCAGATCCCGGCAAGCTCCTTCTGCATCACTCCTTCATGCCAGTTCAGAAGATACAGGATCTTCGGCATGGATTCGGACAGTCCCAGTTTCTTAAAGCCCTGTCTGGTACGATCCCAATGGGCTCTCTGTGTCACCAGCAAATGGTGGAAAAAAATCTGATTCATATGTTCCCGCCTTTCCGATCGGACAAGCATTTTCCTTGTTTCACGTTCATTTTCGGATCCGATCTATTATTTCACTCACATAACCAATTATATCTTTCTTTTGAAAAATGTCAACTGTGACGGAAATCATGTCGTCTTCTTCGAAGGTGCGTAGGTATGTAAGTAATGCCAGATGAAAGGAAGGGAAACAAGCCCGGTCATCACGTCCGCAACCGGCTGAGCCATTTCAATCCCCCGTACTCCCATAAGAAAATCGAACAGGAACAGGATGGGGATAAAGAACACACCGGATCTCATGGTTGCCAGGATGGATGCGGACAGAGCCTTTCCGGAGCTCTGAAGTGTCATGTTGGTCAGCACGGAAAAGGGCTGAGTCACCAGAACAATGGTTGCAAACCGGAGGGCTGCCGTTCCTACGGGGATCACGGCGGGATCGTCCCGGAAGATCTTCACCACGTAAGGCGCAAAGATAAAGATCACAATGGCACAGGCGCCTAAGATAGCCATGGTCAGCTTTAAGGTAAAGAAATATGCCTTTCTTACACGGTCATAGCGTTTCGCGCCGAAGTTAAAGCTGCAGACGGGCTGATAGCCCTGTCCCAGGCCCAGACCTGCCGAAAACAGGAACATGGATACACGGTTTGCAATGGACATGGCTGCAATGACCTCGTCTCCGTAGGGCTTGGCATGCCGGTTTAACATGATGGTTCCGAGAGAACCAAGGGACTGACGGATCAGGCTGGGAAAGCCCGTGGCAATGATCTTTCCGACTTCCCGGATATCTCTCGTATAGTACTTGGGGCGGATCTCACTCTGAGAGATCCGGCGGATAAACATGGACAGCAGGATGCTGAAGCTGACCACCTGGGAAATGGCGGTTGCCATTCCCGCACCTGCGGTTCCCAGCTTAAATACCATGATGAACAGCGGGTCCAGGGCAATGTTGATCACTGCTCCCGTCACCAGTCCAACCATGGACCTGATGGCAAGTCCTTCGAATCGAAGGATGTTGTTCATGACATAGCACCCGATGATAAATGGTGCACCTAAAGCGATAAAGAAACAATACTGCTTCGCATAGGGAAGAATGGTATCCGAGCTTCCCAGAAACAGTAATAAGGGTTCCAGCAAAAACAGACTGGCTTCCGTGATCAGAAGGCCCACACAAAGGGCGGTGATAAATCCGGTGGAGGCGATGCGGGATGCATCCTCCTTCTTCTGCTGTCCCAGAAGTCTTGCGATGATACTTCCGGAGCCCTGACCGAACATAAAGCCCACTGCCTGGATAATGGCCATGTAACCGAACACCACTCCTATGGCACCGGATGCAGAGTTACCGAGGGTTCCCACAAAGGCAGTATCCGCCATGTTATAGATACTGGTCACCAGCATACTGATGGTGGTGGGGATCCCGAGGGTAACCACCAGTTTTCCCACCGGGGTCTCCGTCATTTTCCGGAATTTCTCATCATCTTTCTGTGATTTGGTTTTGATCTGTTCCTGAGTCTGTTCCGCTTTGATCGGATCCTTCCGATCTTCGGTTAACTCCTCTGAGCCCGTTTTATTGCTCATCCTTGGTTTCATCCTCTCCTGCGCTGTGACCGCCGATCTGACCGTTGCGGATCCGGGTCGTAGCGCCTTCTTCGAGATTCATGCCTTTCAGGATGGTATTCTTTCCGTACCGGGACTTTAAATCCAGCACAGCTTCCTGAAGTGCACGCTCCCGTTCTCTTTTTTTCTTTTCTTCCTTCCTCTGCTGCTCCAAAAGGGTGTAATCCGTGAACAGATCCAGTTGTTCATAGACCACCTCCTGCTTTTTGGCAGATTCAAGCTTCACGTGGTTAGCAACCACATTTACCCGGCGGATCAGAAGATTCGGATCTGCAATACTTTCATACAGCTCCGTCACTGCCTTCATGATGATCTCCGTGGAAGAGGTCTCCTCCGGCAGATTAATGCTACCGTGGACTCCCTTGGGAACACGGCGGCCGTAATGATCCGTCACCACAGGCCCGTGATAGGCTGCCCTGCGGACAGGATCCGAAAGATTTTCAATGTCATAACCGATATTTAAGACCATTTGGTCCGTGATCAGATGCTTGGATACCAGATCCAGCACCAGCAGATCCGTCATTTCCCTGACGATGAGCCTTCCCTTATCATAGGGGTAAGGTGCCGTCAGGACCTGTCCCATACTGAGGCTGTGCTCCTTAGGCTGACACTGCTTGATGTCTGCAATGGTCACAGGCTCGTAGCCCCAGGCGTGGTCGATGAGGAGCTCCGCATTAATGCCGAAGAGCTTGTAGAGGAGATCCTCGTTATAGTAATCGGAATCCTTGCCCAGGGAGCATCTTGCCACATCTCCCATGGTGTACATTCCGTGCTTTTCCAGTTTGGAGGCATAGCCGTGGCCGATCCGCCAGAAATCCGTCAGGGGCCTGTGGTCCCACAACAGCTTTCGGTAACTGAACTCATCCAGCTCTGCAATGCGGACGCCGTCTTCATCTGCCGGGATCTTTTTGGCCACGATATCCATGGCCACCTTGGCCAGATACAGATTGGTACCGATGCCTGCCGTAGCCGTAATGCCGGTGGCATGAAGCACGTCCCGGATCATGGTCCTGGCCAGGTCTCTCGGAGAAACACCGTACAGTTTCAGATAAGAGGTCACGTCCATGAAGACCTCATCCACGCTGTACACATGAATGTCCTCCGGGGCCACATAATGATTGTAGATCCCGAAGATCTTGGTGCTGATGTCCATGTACAGCGCCATCCTGGGCTTTGCCGCGATATAATCCAGGGACAGGGAAGGGTTTGCCGCAAGTTCCGACGCAGAATAAGAACTCCCGGAAAAGGTACGTCCGGGAGCACGATAACGTCTGGATGCATTAATCTCGGATACCTTGGAGACCACCTCAAAGAGTCTGGCTCTGCCGGAGATCCCGTAAGACTTCAGAGAAGGCGTTACCGCCAGACAAATGGTTTTCTCCGTGCGGCTCTCATCCGCCACCACCAGATTGGTGTCCAGGGGGTCTAAGCCCCGTGCCATACATTCTGCAGAGGCATAGAAGGACTTTAGATCTATGGCGATGTAAACTTTGTTCTGGTCCATCTCCTGCCTCCTTTCGGTTCACGGGGGTAGGATCCGTAACAATCCGTGCTCATATTCCCTGCGAACACTATTTTAACTGTTATCTTTTTTTGGTGCTAACCAGAATCGAAGCAATTCTTGTCAGATTTCTACCCGGAACAGATCCGAATCCATACTCTCAATATCATCAAAGGAGATCACGGTCTGGTCTTCAAAGAAGAGCTGTCTTGTGTCTGTTTCGATCCGTTTTAATCTGCCCTTGTAGCGAACGTAGGCTCCGCCCTGTTTATATTCATCCGGGACAAAATACACCAGGCTCAGCTCCGGTTCTTCCTTCACATGAGCCAGAAGAAGATTCATCTGTGCGTTCAGACGGCTCTCCTCGATCTCGCTGAGTGGCTCCTTGGCCACCGTCAGCCGGATACTCTCGGAGATGGACTCATCAAACCCGGTAAGAGCCGCAAAAGGAGCAAACTGAGCCGCCCGGGCGATCATACTCATCCTGGGATGACGGGACCGTCCGGTGACCTCGGAATAATCCATATTAATGATGTCCTGATTGTCTTTTGACATATCTGCTCCTGAAGTTGCAGGTCTTTGACTCGCTACGCGGGTCAGACGATTTCTGTTTATTTCTTATTCTTTTCCTTCTCACGGTCCTTAAAGAACTGTTCCACCGCGAACTGGATCTTGGTGGCATGGAACTTCTCACCCTCCGCAGGGAAGAAGAAATAGGTGTTGTCCGGAGTGGACAGAGTCACACTCTCGCCCTTGCCACGGTAGTCATACTCCGTATGGATGGAGTTCATGGACAGGGAAGCAAAAAACATCTCTTCCTCCTGCCCGGACTCATAGTTCTTAAACCGAAGAGTAAAGCCTTCGGGCTTGTGGATCAATGTTCCGTAGCCGCAGTCAATGAAGTTCTTGCTGTTTGGAAGAGCATCGATCTGCACCTTGATGTTCAGTTCGTAGGCGTTCCGGAGGATCTCATCGTTCACGGTCTCCCGCTCCCATTCATACCAGTCCGGGATCAGGATCTCATTTTTCTCTGTGACCTCTTTGCCGCGGTTCTTCACCTGATGAAGGGTTCCGTATTCATCCATGGTCCACTCGGAACCGCAGGCCTTGCAGAACAGGCGGTTCTTCTCGGAAGCCATGGATTCTTCGTTGTTACAGCAACGGCAACGGTAAAGAGGCTTGTGGAGCCCTTCCGCCCGCTTGTCATAGGTGATCTTCATCTTCTGATCACGCTGCCATGCGTATTCATCATAAGTCAGCATGGAAGAGATCTTCTCGTAGATCTCCTCGGGAGATGCCTTCTGGATCTCCTCTGCCGTAAAGGCCAGAGAAAGCTCCGCAGAAAGCCTTGCTTCCTTTCTGTGGGTCAGATTCCAGATGGGGGACTGCAGGTAATTGCCGTGCATGTTTAGGATCACCACCGGAACCTTCAGGAACTTTAAGAGCTTCACAACGGAAAAAGGAAGCTCGGAATTGGTTCCCACATTGGCATAGCGTGCCTCGGGATACAGAACCAGGATATCGCCCCGGTCCAGCACTCTCTTGATGTTCTTTACAAGGGCGGGATCGGAAACAAACTTTCTGGTTCCCAGGCACCCGATCTCTCGATAGATCCATTCTCCGTACTACTCAAAGCCTTCCAGCTCGGAGATATAATTTGCCCGGTGAGGGAACAGGGCCAGAGGAGTTACGTAAAAGTCCGTAAAGGAATGATGGCTTCCCAGCACCAGATAGGGCGGCTTGATGCCCTCCATGTTCACCTTCTTGATCTTCAGGCCGTAAGGCGCGGTCAGAAACCAGCAGATCAGGTGGATAAAGGGCAGCATGAAAATGTTCTGTCTCGGAGGCACCCGATAGCGGTCAAATGGCTTTGTAATGGGGCTTACAGCCGTATCCTTTCTGAGATACCGGCGGATGGGCGGGAACTTGGAGATCAGGAAATAGATCACACCGGTTCCGATGAGGGAAAAGCCCGTAGGTGTCAGTTTAAACAGGATGTGGCTGTGGATGGTCCCGGAAATGGGATCGTAAACCAGTAATGACAGGCAGAATCCGATGGCAAGGACAATGATGCCCACCAGATTAAAGCCGTGGGTATAAACGTAGTTGGTGTGGCCCTTCATTTCATAGGCACTGCGGAAATCCAGCCCCTGTCTTCTGACAAAGAAGAAGTCCACAAAGAGAAGTGCCGCCAGAGGCGCATAAACACAGGCCGTAATGGTCAGGAAGGTACCGAAATGCTCTTCCACTCCGCCCCAGATGCAGAGAACCGCCACATAAGCGCAGAGGATCAGTATCAGCTTGTGATAGCTGATCTTCTGAAAGGAGGATTTCAGAGTCACACCGTAGAGATAGGAACCGACTGCCTGGGTTCCGATATTGGCAAATGCCACCAACAGAAGGGAGGCCAGTGCTGCGATCGGAGAAGCCATGGTAGAAAGCATTCTGGTAGGATCCGTCAGCTCGTTGGGATCCAGGTTGGAAAATCCCTTGTACTGCATTGCGATCATCATGACCGCACCGATGATGACGAAGAAGGAACCGGCTACTCCCTGTCCCAGAACTCCGGCATAGTAAGCAGCTTTTTCACTCTTACACTGTCTCGGAACACCGGCCATACCGCCGACTAAGGTGATAACAAAGGCAAAGTTTGCCTCGAGGGCCAGCAGATAGATCTCATTGGGCGTCTTCCCGGGAAGAGTTTCCGCAACCATTTCCGCAGAGGGTGCATAATTCCAGATGGCGGAAAAGGGCACGTTCCGGAAGGCAACCACTACTACAAAGATACCTACTGTAAGAAGGAGAGGCACCAGGATCCTGGTGGTCCAGCCTATAGTCTTCACACCGGACCAGGCCAGAGCAGTTCCCACAACCACACAAAGGAGCTCAAGCCCCAGCTCCGTTCCCGGAGGAAGCATGGCAGGATCCACGCCGAAGGCGGAGGCCAGATTGATCATGGACTTGGCAAAGAGGTCACAGCAGACCGCGTACCATGGGAAGTTCACGATAATGACCAGCACCGAGATGATCTTCACACCCTTGACTCCGAACACACTTCTGAGCCAGATCCAGATATCGATACCGAACCTGGTGGACAGGATCACAGGCAGCTGATAAACAAGCAACATTAAGAGCGCTCCTGCCACGGATGTGATCAGGAGTCTCTTGAAACTGACCAGACCGGTCAGATAAGCACCCTGGGTATAGCTCCAGGTTGCGATACAGTATCCGGAAAGAATAAGCAGCGCATCCAGAAAACCGCAGGTCCGTTCGGTATCCTTCATGGGAAGGATGCCACAGTAGACCTCATGATTGATCTCATTTTCCACTTTCTGATTCATGTCCCAATCCCCCCGTCAGGCCAGAAATGCGCCCAGGATCACCAGCACCAGACAGATCAGGGTAAAAACCCCTGCCCGGATGTAATCCTTTTTGGTCATGCGTACTGCAAGCTCTTTCTTTTCCTCGAGCAGTTCGATCCGCTCTTCCAGTTCTTTTTGATAATCCATACTTTTTCCCTGCCTCTAAATGGAATAGTTTGGTTCGCCAAGCGAACCAAACGAGTTTCGGCGTTAATGCTTCGCATTAGCGCCGATTGTTGTTGATCTTCGATCAACAACTGATCTGCAACTATATCTGGTTCCCCGCAAACTGAGATTCGTAAAGTGCGGCGTACTTTCCGCCCCTTGCGATCAGTTCTTCATGGGTACCGATCTCTATGACACGGCCCTGGTCCATAACCACGATCTGGTCCGCATCCATGATGGTGGACAGACGGTGGGCAATGATCAGGCTGGTCCGGTTCTTCATCAGACTGGCCATGGCATCCTGGATCTTCTTCTCGGTTCTGGTATCGACGGAGGAGGTTGCCTCGTCCAGGATCAGGATGGCCGGATCCGAAAGGATGGCTCTTGCAATGGTCAGGAGCTGTCTCTGTCCCGCGGACAGATTGGCTCCGGCCAGCTTCAGATAGGTATCAAAGCCCTTGGGCTGTTTCTCGATAAAGGAGGTACAGTTACTGATCCTTGCAGCTTCCGCCACATCTTCATCAGAGGCCGCCTGATTGCTGTAGCGGATGTTCTGGGCAATGGTATCCGAGAACAGCACCGTATCCTGAAGAACGATGGCGGTATTTCTCCGAAGATCGTCCCTCTTGTAATCAAAGATATCCACACCGTCAATGGTGATGGAACCGGATTCCGGCTCGTAGAAACGCATCAGCAGGTTTACTACCGTGGTCTTACCGCTTCCGGTGGCACCTACCAGGGCCACCTTCTCACCGGGACGGATGTCCAGATTGAAATCATGGAGCACACGTTTTCCGGGCAGATATCCGAAGTTTACGTTCTTAAAGGAGATGTAACCCTTGATCTCTTCCATGGGTACATCGCCCGCATTGTTTTCATCCGGCAGATCCATGATCTCAAAGACACGCTCTGCACCGGCAAGAGCTGTCTGCACGGTTCCGTACAGCTGAGCGATCTCGTTGATGGGTCTGGAGAACTGCTTTGCGTACAGGATGAAGGAGGAAATATTACCGATGGTGATGAGTCCGTTGTAAGCGAAGTATCCGCCGAAGGCAGACACGATCACGAAGCCGATGTTGGAAATGGCATTCATGATGG
>JAGACB010000052.1 GCA_017614345.1 Lachnospiraceae bacterium | reverse complement strand
GTCAGTGTTTCCAAGGGCGGAAAGGCTTTGAAGTCCCTTCCCGCAGCCATCAAGAAAAATGAATACGTGGAAGACTTGAACGATGCAAAGAAGGCCTTCACGGAGCAGTACCGAAGGACCCGGATCATGATGGAAGAAGCCATGGAGAGCGAAACAATCTTCCTGGTTTCCGAGATCTATGACATGTGCGAAGACCGGGTGATCGGCGCCATGATCCGCAGCATCCTCTTTAAGCAGGGTGACTTTATCGGCTTCCCCGAGGAGATGAAGGCGGCAGGTCTTGCACCGGATTCCTCCGTGGTGGTGGCTCATCCCTTCCACCTGTACGAATCCGGAAGATGGCACGACTTCCAGAAGGTTTGCTTCGAAAAGCAACTGAAGCAGCCCTTCAAACAGATCTTCCGCGAGCTCTATGTGAAGACCGAAGAGGAGAAGAACCTGAATGAAAGCATGAGATATGCCGGAAATCAGATCAATCCCCAGAAGACGGTGGCCCTCCTCAGGAGCAGAAGATGGGTGGCCGATGAAGAAGACGGCCTTCAGAAGGTATACTATAAGGAAAATATCATTGCCACCATCTACGCCATGGCAGATTGGTTCTCACCCAGCGATATTGAAGCTCCCACTCTGGAATGGGTGGCCTTCTATGACCGCAAGATCTTTGAGAGAAAGCCCATCAGCGAGATCCCGGACATCCTCTTTTCCGAGGTAATGCGAGATGTGGACCTGGCTGTGAGCGTAGCCCATGCCGGCGAGATCGATCCCGAGATGTCTCACTCCACCATCGAGATGAGGCGCGACATCGCAGAGTTTGTGGTATCCATGCTGAAGCTCACCAACGTGACCTTCACGGACAGCCACGCCCTGGTCAAGGGAGAGCGGGCTTCTTACAACATCCACCTGGGCAGCGGCGTGATCCACCAGGAGGGCGGCGCAATGCTGAACGTCCTTCCGGTTCATTCCCAGAACCGCGGACGCATTTTCCTGCCGTTTGTTGACGACGATCCGAAGACCGCCGAGATCATGTCCAAGATCGTCACCTTCGCCGAGGACAAAAAGATCAAGGATCCATTCATTCTTGAACAGATCAGATAAAAATGTGTTTTATATAAGGAGAAAAACCATGAAAGAATTCATCAAGGGTGCGAACCCCTATATGCCGCTCTGGGAGCATGTCCCGGACGGAGAACCCAGAGTTTTTGAGCACAACGGAGAGAAGCGTGTTTATGTTTACGGCTCTCACGATATCGAAAAGACCCAGTACTGCGGCCGCAACTATGTGGCCTGGTCTGCACCGGTGGATGACCTGACGGACTGGACCTGCCACGGTGTCTGCTACGAGACCCACTATGATTCCATCCTTTATGCACCGGACGTGGTGAAGAAGGGTGACACCTATTACATGTACGCCGCTGAGCGCAAGGGCAGCCTTGTGGTGGTGGCTTCCTCCAAGAACCCCTGGGGTCCCTTCGAGAACCCCGTGGAGACCAAACTGGGCTTCGATCCCGGCGTTCTGGTGGACGATGACGGCAAGGTTTACGCTTACTGGGGCGGCTGTGCTGCTCCCTGCTACATTGCCGAGATGGAAGATGACATGGCAACCATCAAGGAGGACACTCTGGTGTCCAACCCCCTCGGACACTCCACCTGCCCCTGGGACCCCAGGGATGACGGACACATTTCCCTGATCGATGCCTTCTTCGAGGCTTCCAGTCCCCGGAAGGTCATGGGCAAGTATGTCTATCTGTTCTCGAGACGCTATGAGAAGCCCGTTCCGGAGCTGGGTGTTTTCGAGCCCTGCAACGGCTTTCTGTCCTACCGCATCAGCGATACCCCCTTCGGCCCCTTCCATGACGGCGGCGACATCAGCTTCAACGGCGGCGAGATCCTCCTTGACAGCGAGGGTCTGGGCACCATGACCTACCGCTGGGGCAATAACCACGGCTCCATCATGGAGATCGAAGGAAAATGGTATATCTTCTATCATCGTCAGACCGGCACGGACGAGTACTCACGCCAGGCCATGAT
Source organism: Lachnospiraceae bacterium (assembly GCA_017614345.1). Lineage (GTDB taxonomy): Bacteria > Bacillota > Clostridia > Lachnospirales > Lachnospiraceae > JAGACB01. Next base: position 20,660 of record JAGACB010000052.1, on the reverse strand, counting down.
GGAACCGGTGGACGTAGCCATGGGAACGGACGGCAAGCTCTACATCGGCGATATCAAGTACTTAAACGGTGAGCCCGTTTCCTCCAAGCCCGTGGAAATGACCTCTCAGGGCCCTCACATCAACGGCCTTGACGCCCGGAAGTGGATCTCCGCAGGCTACGCCTGCCACATCTTCGGCAGCAGCAAGTATGCCTACATCCGCCCCGGCTACGAGGTTCGGGATGATATTTCCACCCCTGTTGTGAACATCACAAACGGCACCACCGTGGGCTTCCGTTACATCCAGTTCGGCACCAAGGCTCCGAAGAGTGTAACTGTGGTTCTCGAAGAAGCAAAGAGCGGAACGGTCAACGTTCGGATCGACTCCTACAAGGGTCGTATCGTGGCCACCGCCGCCTTCGACGGCACCACCCCCGAAGTCATCGCCTCCCTGACCGCCGGTGTCATCGGCAAACACGCCGTATACTTCGAATTTGTTTCCGCCGATCCCGCCGAAACCTACACCTTCGACCGCTTCACCTTTGATTAATGTAAAGTTGTGATATTTTCGTTTTTTCCGTTCCGAGGAAAAAACGGAAATATCACAACATAATCACCACCGAAAGGGGAGGATCAAATGCAATATAAGAATAAGGAAGTGGCTTCGCTGTACAAGCTGTGGCATCATTTTCTGATCGCAGGCGTGATACTGGCGCTGATCGGGGCCATACTTCTGGGCTACGGGCTCTACGCAGCAGAGCGCACGCGAAGGGACGTTCACCCTTATGAGGAGTTCCTGACCCGGAAGGGAAATCATGCGACCGGGGCTGCAACCTTTGAGGTGACACAGGCCTCCGGACGGGTGGGGGGCTACAGCCACGGAGATTACTACATTGTAACGGACGGCAAACGCTGCATTATCTCGGAAATGACGGAAGCAGGCCATCAAGAGATGATCCGGGAGCTTGACGCAAACGGCGTCTATCATCTGAAAGGTTTGACCGAGTTTATCGTCAATAAAGATGAGAGAAAAGAGATTGCCCGGAATGCGAGCATTTATCTCGGAAAAAACATCACAGAGGACAATCTGGAACAATACTTCGGCGAGGTTCAGCTGAAGAACACGGGTCACAGCTATTTTGCGATCTTTTGGAGCGGCTATTTTGCCAATCTCCTGATCGGAGGAATGCTGCTTCTGGTGGGCACCGTGATGATGATAATGTTCGGGAAATCCGTCAAGGCATCCTGCAGGATCGAATCCCTGTCAGGCATTACATTTTCCGAGGTCAATGAGGAAATAAGCCGGAAGAGCTGCAAGTGGTATCCTGTGCAGGTCTGCCTGACGGATGATCTTCTGGTGGGCTTTCGGGCGGATCCGTCCAAGTCGATCACGAGCCAGATGGCATTTAAGTACAGCGAAGTGCGCCGGATCTACGGCGTCAATAAGAAAAAAGCGTATGGGGATCCCTCAAACTCCAACGGACATTATGTGGTCTACGTGATCGCTGAGGACGGCAAAGAGTATGTCCTGGCCGATACGTTACGTTTCAGCTGGAACGATTCGGAGATCACAAACAGCGCAGAGGCAATGATCCGGGAGCTGAAAAACCGGGTTCCGGGACTGGAGTACGGTCCGGCCAATATCGTCTACCGCGTGTTCCGATTCCCCTTCTCGGTTCAGGATCCGGAGGATGATGAAACCTATTACGAAGGAGCAGAGGGTTATGAGATGGTGAAGAATTATCTGGATGACCTCTCGGATATGTTTTCTCTGGATCACCTTGCTTCTTATTTCAGCGATCCGGAAGCAATCTACGACATGAGCCTGTCCTTTACGGAGGATGGCTTTGCCGAGATCAAGGTCGGCTACCCTTCCGACTACGCCGAAAAGGTGGAACCCACCATAGAAGAATTCCTTCGCGGCCAGCTCATGGACGGCTGGGGTGAGAATCTCGAAGCCGGAGAGTACAGCGTGGTCTTCCGGGCGGATGTGTAAGCTAAAACAGATTATTTGCAAAAATAACGGGACGGTTCTTTGACACTTATTCTGTGTCAGAGCAACCGTCCCGATCTGCGTTCGTTCATATAAAAATTGAAAAATGTAATGCCGGTATAATAAACAATTATGCAGGCTTCTACCACTTACAACGCTGCCGAGAACGACAGGAACACTGTAATGGTAGCCAGGGAAATGACCGTGGTCAGTGCAATAGCTGAGGACAATGTCTTGGTATCCATGCCGAGGCGTTCTGCCTGGATCATGGGAAGATTTCCCACGGGAACCGCGGACATCAGAACCAGGGCGGGGATCAGGTCGCTGTTCAGCCGAAGGCCCTTCAGAAGGATCAGCACTGCGGCAGGTACCAGGATCATCCGAAGAAGAATATAGCCCCAGATCCGAAGGTCCTTTAAGGCGGAGGTGAAGCGGCTTCTTGCAATGGAGACACCCAGCAATACCATGGAAAGGAAAATGGTAGCGTTTCCTATATAAGTTATGGTATCCTGAATGAGAGGCGGAAACTTCAGTTTAAACCAGAAGACCGCCAGACTGAGGAGCGCCATTACCGTTCCGGGATTGATGGCCTTTCTCAGATCCGGCTTTTCCTTACCGCCGCTTAATACGGTGAGGCCGTGGGTGTAGAACAGCAGGCTGTAGAACACATTGATCACGATGACGTAGAGAATGGCATTGTCCGGAAGGACGGCCCTTGCCACCGGGATCCCGATAAAGCCGGTGTTGGTGTACACGGTCATCAGATGATAGTAGCGGCTTTCCTCGCCGGAGGTCTTAAGGATCTTCGGTAAAATGAATCCGAGGAGGATCAGGAAAGCGTAAAAGCAGGCACCGGCTGCCATGGCAATGAGAAGATCGGAGCGCTCGGCAGTCAGATCCCCGGTCAGGATCGATGCCAGGATCAGCGCCGGGTTACAGATGTCGACAACAATGGCGGACAGCTTTTTGGAGGTCAGTCCGTCCACGGTCCCTTTTTTCTCCAGACCAAACCCGATGAGGGCCAGAACGGCGATCACCAGCATCTGCTGCAGGATCACTATGGTACTCATACCTGCCAGCCACCATCCATTCCGATGATCTGGCCCGTCAGGTAGTTTCCTTTATAAGCCAGATGATAAACGAGATCCGCCACCTCTTCCGGATGCCCCAAGCGTCCCGAGGGGATCTCATTGACCAGGTTGATCATTTCCTCGTCGCTCATCCAACGGTTCATTTCCGTGTCAATGGCGCCGCAGGCAATGGCATTTACCTGGATGTTACTGGGAGCCAGCTCCTTGGCCAGGGCCTTGGTCATGGCGTTTAATCCGCCCTTGGTGGCAGAGTAGGCAACCTCGCAGGAGGCTCCTCTGGTTCCCCAGACGGAGGAAATGTTAATGATCTTTCCGGCTTTTTTGGAGACCATGTAGGGAATGGCCAGCCGGCTGCAGTGGAAGGCACCGGTCAGATTGGTCCTGATGATCCGGTCCCATTCTTCAGGCTTCATATCCTGCAGGAGTCCTAAATAGGAAATGCCGGCGTTGTTCACGAGAACGTCCACGCCGCCGAACTGATAGCGGATCTGATCGAACATCTCCGCACATTTGTCCGGATCTCCCAGGTCTCCTAAGTAGGTCATGCAGGGAGTGCGGTAGGATTCCACCAGACGGCGGACCTCCTCCAGTTCTTCCTTGCGGGAGATACAATTGATCACAACCTGATAATTCTTCTGCGCAAATTTGATGGCGATGGCTCTTCCGATACCGCGGGAAGCACCGGTCACCAGAACGGTTTTACTCATAGCGGATCCTTTCCGGTTCAGGGAGGAACATGAAAAAAGGCTTCTTCCGATTAATTATGAAATGCCTCCGCCTCTGTTTCAGGAAAATATTTCCGTCTCCCGAACCTGTATTGAAATATTACATAGAAAAAATGTTACAATTTTTATTCCCAAAAGTTTGTAACATTTGATCGAAATCATTTGTCTCGATTATAACATTTTCCGGGGAAAATTCAAGGAGCGGAGGCCCGGACCGGGTGAAAAAGAGTGCTTTATTTTATCGGGACGGACGGGGGATGAGAGGCCGTAAAGCCCCTTGTTTTAACAGTTTATGAGGAAAAATGTTGAAAAATGAGCCCTTTACGGCACACTTTTTTAACAAATTGTGCGAAAAAATGTTGACAAGTTGAATTCTCTTTGTTACAATGAGCCTTGTAATATTTCTGTAACAATTTAAATTAGGACTGTTGCATACCTGATTTAAAGAAACGAAATACGGCAGATCGACAGGCATCCGGCCTGTTGTCATAATGAAGATTTATGAAGAAAAATCATAAGAAAGGGAATGATCCTGTGAGCAGAGTGAAGAAACAGATGACGGCATTCAGCCTGACACTGGCAGCATCTTTGGCACTGACTACTCTCGGTGCTACCACAGAAGCAGTCGGTAAGAATCAGACACAGAACATGGCAAGCCTTGCGGGTATGTCATTGGTGCTGGATCAGTATTATTCTGTAAGCAAGACAGCTGAAGACGATATCCTTTCCTATCTGGGACAGAACGCTACAAAGCTGGTTCCGAAGGAGATGATCAGTGATGCTCCTCAGGCAGAGGTAGTTCCCACTGAGACAGAGCCTTCCGAGGAAGTGACTGAAGCCCCGACCGAGAAGGAAACGGAAAAGGAAACGGAGACCGAGAAGGAGACAGAATCCGAGGTTGAAGAAGAGACCGAGGAAACTCTTGAAAAGGAAACCGAGACCGAAGAAGAGACCGAAACCGAGAAGGTAACGGAGGAAGAAACCACTCCCGAACCTACTACAGCATATTATTTCGATACCATTGCCATCGCAGACGTTGAAGAAGGCGGATATGTAAACGTTCGTTCCGGACCTTCCACCTCTGATGAGATCGTCGGTAAGATCTATCATTATTGCGCAGCAAACATCCTTGATACCGTTGAGGGTGAAGGCGGAGAATGGTACCGCATCCAGTCCGGTAACGTAACCGGTTACATGAAGGCAAACTTCTTCATCACCGGAACCAAGGCCGAAGAACTGGCACATAGCATTGCAGATTATCAGGCAACCGTTCTGACGGACGGACTTCGTGTTCGTGAGACCATGGCCATTGAGGAAGATAACATCCTCACCCTTCTTTACATCGGTTCCCAGATCAGAGTTCTGGAGCAGTACGATGAATGGAGCAAGGTTCAGGTCGATGATGACGTCATCGGTTATGTTTACAACAACAATATCGAAGTAAGAGTGATCTTTGACACCGCTATTTCCCTGGAAGAGGAAGCAGCGATCGAGGCACAGCGTCTCGAGGCTCAGAGAGCTTACGAAGAGCAGATGAGACTGCTTGCAGAAGCTCAGGAGCGTGAAAGACAGGCGGCAGCAGCTGCACAGGCAGCTCTGGAGGAATCCATCCGTCAGTCTGAAGCAGCAAGGATCGCAGCAGAGCAGGCAGCAGCCGCTGAGGCAGCCTCCATTGCAGCAGCAGAGGAAGCAGCTCGTCAGGCAGCTGAAGCCTCCGGACAGGCAGTGGAAGAGACACAGCCTGCATCCTCAGAGAACAATGAAGTCGCAGAGACTCAGCCTGAGGTTGTTACAGAACCCGAAACCACACCGGCTCCCGAAACAACGGCTCCGGTTGTAGTAGATGCCAATACACAGCTTCGTAATGCAGTAGTTGCATATTCCCTTCAGTTCCTCGGCAGAAGATATCGTTACGGCGGTATGGATCTGTGGGGCAACGACGGAATCGATTGCTCCGGTTTCACCAAGAGGATCTACGAGAACTTCGGTATCGGCCTCGAGCATTATTCCGGTGCTCAGATCAATCAGGGCGTTCGCGTTCCTCTTGATCAGCTTCTTCCCGGTGACCTGGTATTCTATGATACCAACGGAACCATCACTCACGTTGCAATGTACATCGGCAACGGTCAGATCATCCATGCAGCCAACGAATCCTACGGCATCTGCATCTTTGATGTGAACTATCGTCAGCCTTACGGCGCATGCCGCATCATCAACTGATCTCTTGAGTGAAATAAGAAAAATGAATTTACCGCCACGGTCCGAAGGGACTGTGGCGGTTTTTTGCGTTCACGGAACAGGACTCTGTCCGTTTTACCGATCCTATTGCATTGTACTTTCTGAAGGGGTATGGTATTATGAAAAACAGGCATAGCTTTTGAAAGAAGGAGTTGAGATCGTGAAGAAAAAGACAACGTTTTCCAAACCGGATCCGATCGTGATCCTGCTCGGCAGACTGTTGGTTGCCGGTACGGTTGTGTTAGTTCTGAGTAAGCCTGCATATAACTTTGCCGATACTGTATACAAAGAGTTTCGGCGACAGTTTGCATGGAATATGGCAGATCGTCTTTGTGAGGAATACCTGACCCCTGATTTTTACGGGAAAATACCATTTCGAACAGATTATGATGGAGAAACTTCAGAAGAGGTTCAACGATCATTTGATGAACTCAGCTATCAGATGGCCGGGGCCATCAACGATGAAGTCTGTAACGGCCGTCTTCCGTTTGCTTTTCGGGTGGAAGGATATCTGTTTTGTGATCAGGAGGAGCAGGATCGGCGATTTCATTCTAACGTTTCCGGCTGGCAATATATGTATATTGCGGACAGCTCGAAGTATATCGGAAAAGAATTCATTTCTTGTGATGATGATTATGTTGAAAAATGCATCGGGACATATGCATATGGCAGAGAGGTATCCCGAAGAGAATATATCGATGATCACTATAGATTTTATTTGTATATGACTCCGAGCTATGACCCGGAAACAGGAAAAGCAGAATACGAGGATCTGCTTCAGGAACTTCAAGCACTGGAAGAGAGTGATCAGACAAAGAAATATGATTTGATCGAAATGAATTATACGGACGGGAAGTATCTTTATCCCGGATATGAGATCCGGTCAATGGATGCCGAAAAGTATCAGGAAAGAGAGGAGCAGATAAAAGAGGGAGGACTGTTTTCCCTTATTACCGGTCACAAAGATTTGGAATGGGAAACGGTGAAGACTCTGGATTATTATCCCGATCATTCTTCTGAGGGGTTACACTATGCCGGTCGTATAGTAGAATCGGTATTTCGTGATTTCTCACTTCCTTATGTTGAGGATGTATTTTCCGATCGGGAGTTTCAAAGAGTAAAAAATCTGTATGGTTATGATCTGATCCTGGACGGATTTGATTTTGATGCCGGAGATGCCATCATTGTCGGAAAACATTTTTCAAAATTTCATGAAGACGGATACTACAATGATCAGAATAAATATGTATTATATTTTGCATTTCCCTGTTCCCTGATCAGAGAACATAAAACAGCGGTTGTGGCTGTTTCAGTGGCCCTGTTGATCTTGGTGCTGGCGGTTGCCGTTGCCAATGCGCATTTCTCCTACATCAGACAAATGAAGCGATACCTTGATCATCAGAAGGAATTGATCATTGTGCAAAAGATGAGTGGTGTTCTGGATGCTGCGGAATTGTCGGAGTTTGTTCGATCGGGGCTCAGAGGCGTTCGGATCCCGAAAGAGAAGATAGACATCGGGTCATTTTTCAGTGATTATTTCGAAGGCATGAAGGAAGTGCTGGCAGAAAAAAATCTTACTTTGGAATACAAGGTGAAAAAGGAAGCTTCCATTTTCGTCAATCGAAGGCTCCTTGAGGATACACTCGGTGTCCAGATCAAAAATATCATTGATCATTCGAAGAGCGGAACTGTCATCAATGTCTCTTTCCATCAGATCAGTGAAGATTATTCTGATATCATGATCGAAAGTGAATATGATGATAAATCCAAAAAGAAACTCAGGAAGTATGTTTCCCGGTACCGGAAAGGAAGATATCTGTGGCAGGCTTTATTCGATAACGGTCCCGAACTGGCGGCATCTGTCGATCTGTTGAAACGTATGGGGGCTGATTGCGTTATGCGGATGAATCAGGGAAAGGCAATCACCTGTACAGACATATCGTTCCGATCGAAAAGACTGAACAAAACTGTTTCCGGAGATACCAATGCAAATAAATCGGAAGGATAAATCAAAAGGACGATCGCATTTCTGCGACCGTCCTTGATTTTTTTTGATTTCTCTGTTCCGGAACTATTTCAGTCTTCCGGCTCGATCAGACCGTAGGTGCCGTTCTTTCTCTTGTAAACGACATTTACCTCATCGGTATTGCTGTTGCGGAATACGTAGAAGTTGTGCTCAAGAAGCTCCATCTGGATGCAGGCTTCTTCGGGATCCATGGGCTTAACGCCGAATCTCTTGGTACGTACGATCTTGGGTGCATCATTTTCCTCGAACTCTTCCTCAAGGAATGCAGGGCTGAACTCTGCGGTGGAAATGCCCTCGCCGGACTGGGTTCTGGAGATCAGCTTTGCCTTGTAACGCTTGATCTGACGCTCTAAGATCTCAACCACAAGACCGATGGAAACATACATGTCGCTGCTGGTCTGCTCGGAACGGATGATGGTACCCTTCATGGGAATGGTAACCTCGATCTTCTGGCGCTCCTTTTCAACGCTCATGGTGACCTGAATGGTGGTTGTGGGGGTGAAATAACGCTCCAGCTTGCCGAGTTTGTCGTTAACAGCATCGCGAAGACCGTCAGTAACTGCTATATTCTTACCTGTTATGCTTATATTCATAGGTGAAGAACTCCTTTCTCATCTGATTTTGGTTATTATACCACATTCAGGGGCTTTTGAAAAGTAGGATTTCACGCCTCGGGAGGGCAGGAAACAGTTAAAAATCGGACGGTAGTGGTAAGCGGTCCGGGAAGGATCGGAGGGTTGAAAGGAAAATATGCAAAGACATTTTTTGCTCTTTATAAGGAAGAGATACACACCAAAGTTATCCACAAAATGCATAAATAACGGTGGAAATCCCCCTTTTGATTGTGGATAACAAAAAGAAACCCCCGAAAACACAAGGTTTATCAACAAAAAAATGTGGAAAACGGTGAATAATCCCTATGCATATTCTGGACGGCTCCGGAAACCGGACTTTCCGAAGGGGATGATCCGACCCGGAAAATGCCTTCCGTCAAAGCTTCGGAGGCGGCAGTGTGATAAGGGTTGACGAAAATATTTTCAGATGTTAAAATAGTCGTTAAAGTTTTGCCTGGACAGGAGGCACTGAGTTATATGAATCTGCTTGAAAAAATCTTCGGAACCCACAGTGAGCGGGAACTGAAATTGATCAAACCTACAGTAAATAAGATCATTACCCTTCATGAAGAACTGAAGGCCAGAGATTTAAGTGATGACGAGATGAGAGATCTTCTCCGGACCAGAACCGCTGAGTTCAAGTCCCGTGTGGAGAAGGGCGAGTCTCTGGATTCCATTTTGCCGGAAGCATTTGCCTGCGTCCGCGAAGCGGGCCGCAGAGCCAATCATATGGAACATTTCCCCGTACAGCTCATGGGCGGTATTGTACTGCACCAGGGCCGTATCGCCGAGATGAGAACCGGTGAAGGTAAGACCCTGGTGTCCACCCTTCCCGCATATCTGAACGCGCTGACCGGCGAAGGTGTGCACGTCGTTACCATTAACGACTACCTGGCAAAGCGTGATGCCGAGTGGATGGGTGCCATTCACCGTTATCTGGGCCTTTCCGTGGGAAATGTACTCCACGATATGGACAAGAAAGAGCGTCAGGAGGCTTATGCCGCTGACATTACCTATATCACCAACAGTGAGCTGGGCTTTGATTACCTGCGTGACAACATGGTCATCTACAAGGAGCAGCTGGTTCAGCGTTCCCTGGCTTACGCCATCATCGATGAGATCGACTCCATCCTGATCGATGAAGCAAGAACGCCCCTCATCATTTCCGGTATGAGCGGAAAGTCCACCAAGCTTTATGAGGTCTGCGACGTGCTTGCAAGACGTCTGAAGCAGGGTGAGGCAAATGATCTCGGAAAAATGGACTTCATCATGGGTGAAGAGGTTGTGGAGACCGGTGACTTTGTTCTTGACGAGAAGGATAAGCAGATCCATCTGACCGCAGACGGCGTTAAGAAGGTTGAGGATTTCTTCCGGATCGAGAACTATTCCGATCCCGAGAATATCGAGATCCAGCATAACATGGAGCTGGCGCTTCGTGCAAACTACCTGATGTTCCGCGATAAGGACTATGTAGTTAAGGATGATGAGGTATTCATCGTCGATGAATTTACCGGACGTATCATGCCCGGACGTCGTTACAGCGACGGTCTTCATCAGGCAATCGAGGCGAAGGAGCATGTAAAGGTCAAGAGAGAGTCCAAGACCATTGCAACCATTACCTATCAGAACTTCTTTAACAAGTATAAGAAGAAGGCCGGCATGACCGGTACGGCACTGACGGAAGAGAAGGAGTTCCGTGAGATCTACGGAATGGACGTTATCGAGATCCCCACAAACCGTCCCGTGATCCGTATCGACCAGAACGATGCGGTCTTCAAGACCAGAAAAGAAAAACTGAATGCGGTAGCAGACCGTGCCAAGGAAGCTTATGACAGAGGTCAGCCTGTGCTGATCGGTACCATTACCATCGAGGCTTCCGAGGAAGTCAGCCGCCTTCTGACCAAGAGAGGCATCAAGCACAACGTGCTGAACGCAAAGTTCCACGAGATGGAAGCTCAGATCGTTCAGGATGCCGGTATTCACGGCAGTGTGACCATTGCGACCAACATGGCCGGCCGTGGTACGGATATCAAGCTGGATGACGAAGCAAAGGCAGCCGGAGGTCTTCTGATCCTCGGTACCGAGCGTCATGAGTCCCGCCGTATCGACAATCAGCTCCGCGGTCGTTCCGGCCGTCAGGGAGATCCGGGTGAATCCAAGTTCTACCTGTCCCTGGAAGATGATATCATGAGACTCTTCGGTTCCGAGAAGCTGATGGGCGTGTTCAACGCCATGGGCGTTCCCGAGGGTGAAGAGCTGCAGCACAAGATGCTGTCCAACACCATTGAGCGTGCACAGAAGAAGATCGAGAGCAACAACTTCGGTATCCGTCGTGACCTGCTGGAATACGACCAGGTCATGAACGAGCAGCGTGAGATCATCTACGCTGAGCGCCGTCGTGTTCTGGACGGTGAGAGCATGAGAGCTCCCATCCTGAACATGGTACAGACCTTTGTGGAGGGCGCTGTCAATACCGTTATTACCGATGATATGGATCCGGAAGAATGGAACCTGACCGAATTAGGCCGTATGGTATTCCCCGTGATCCCCGATCTGGATCTGAAGCTCCCCGAAGGCGAGAAGATGAACCGTAACAAGTACATCCAGCGCCTGAAGGACCAGGCTGTAGAGCTGTATCAGAGCAAGGAATCCGAGTTTGATCAGGAAGTATTCCGTGAGCTGGAGCGTGTGGCCCTGCTCCGTTCCATCGACCGCAAGTGGCAGGACCACATCGACGACATGGAACAGCTTCGTCAGGGTATCCGTCTTCAGGCTTACGGCCAGAAGGATCCCCTCATTGAGTACCGTATGGCAGGCTACGACATGTTCGATGCCATGACTGCAGGTATCGCAGAAGATACCGTGAACCTCATTTTCCATGCAAAGCCCGAGCAGAAGGCAGAGCGTGAAGAGGTGGTCAAGGAGACCGGTACCAACCAGGATCAGTCTCTGGTCAAGCAGCCGAAGGTCCGTGCAGCCAAGAAGGTATATCCCAACGATCCCTGCCCCTGCGGATCAGGTAAGAAGTATAAGGATTGTCATATGCGACAGAACGGATAAAGGTGGTTTTTTATGGTAGAAAGTGATGCAATCAAATATGAACTGACTTCCAATGACGGCGCGTTAAAAGAGCTGAAGGAAGCGTTGCATCTTGATTTTAAGAAAGAAAGGATCGCGGAGCTGCAGATGCATATGGAGGCTCCCGATTTCTGGAACGATCCGGATGAATCCACCCGGATCACCAAGGAACTGAAGAATCTTCAGGATGATGTGAAGCGATTAAACAACCTCGAAACTCAGAGAGAGGACATTCTGACTCTGCTGGAAATGGCGGATGAGGAAGAGGATCTGTCCCTGACCGAAGAGGCAAAAGGAATGCTTGCAGAGTATCTGGAGGTTCTTGACAGCATGCGCTTAAAGCTGCTCCTGTCCGGAGAGTACGACAACTGCAATGCTATTCTGAAGCTGAATGCAGGAGCCGGCGGAACCGAGAGCTGTGACTGGGCCGGCATGCTTTATCGTATGTATACCAAGTGGGCGGATTCCAGAGGCTTCCAGTATGAAGTGCTGGATTACCTTGACGGCGAAGAAGCCGGGATCAAGTCCGTTACCATTCAGATCAACGGGGAAAATGCCTACGGCTACTTAAAGAGCGAGCACGGTGTGCATCGTCTGGTGCGGATCTCTCCCTTCAACGCAGCCGGAAAGCGTCAGACCTCCTTTGTATCCTGTGATGTAATGCCGGATATCGAAGCAGACCTTGATGTTGAGATCAAGGATGATGATATCCGTATCGATACCTATCGTTCCAGCGGCGCCGGCGGACAGCATATCAACAAGACATCTTCCGCCATCCGTATCACCCATTTCCCTACAGGAATCGTGGTTACCTGCCAGAATGAACGTTCTCAGCTGCAGAACAAGAACAAGGCTTTCCAGATGCTGAAGGCCAAGCTCTATATGCTGAAGCAGCAGGAGAACCTGGAAAAGGAAGCCGGGATCCGCGGTGAGAAAATGGACAACGGCTGGGGCAGCCAGATCCGTTCCTACGTTCTGCAGCCCTACACCATGGTGAAGGACCTTCGGACCGGCTATGAGAGCGGCAATGCTCAGGCAGTTTTGGACGGCGGACTGGATCCCTTCATCAGCGCTTATCTGAAGTGGCTGGCTGCACCGAAGACACAGGAAAACTAAAAAGCTGCCAACGAAAAGGTAATTGTTTGACAGACAAACTGTCAAACCGCCGATGACACAGAGCATGATCAACGATTGTCGACCGGATGATCCGATCGACCGGGAGGATGATAATTTATGATTCAAACAGCAGTGCTGGGGTACGGAAATATCGGTAACGGTGTTGTAACCGTTCTCGAGAGTAATAAGGATGTTATTGCGAAGAAGGTTGGGGAACAGGTTCACGTAAAGCACATCCTGGAGATCAGGGATGTAAAACCCGAGGATCCCTTTGCGGATCGCGTGGTAAAGGAACTGGATATCATTGTGAATGATCCGGAGGTTTCCATTGTAGTGGAGACCATGGGCGGAACCAAGCCCGCATACGAGTATGTCAAGAAGTGCCTTCTGGCCGGCAAGAGCGTAGCCACCTCCAATAAGGAACTGGTTGCAAAGCACGGCGCAGAGCTGCTTGCCATTGCCTCTGAGAAGAAAGTCAGCTTTCTTTTCGAAGCCAGCGTAGGCGGAGGCATTCCCATCATCCGTCCCATCAACAACTGCATCACCGCAGACCGGATCCAGTCCGTAACCGGTATCTTAAACGGTACCACCAACTACATGCTGACCAGAATGGAGCGGGAAGGGGCCGATTATGATGCGGTTCTGAAGGCTGCTCAGGAGCTGGGCTACGCAGAGCGGAATCCTTCCGCAGATGTGGACGGCTTTGACGCCTGCCGCAAGATCGCCATCCTGACCTCTCTGGTATTCGGCAAGGAAGTAAATTCCGAAGAGATCTATACCGAAGGCATCACTGCCATCAGTGATGTGGATATGAAATATGCGAAAGCACTGGGCTGCACCATCAAGCTTCTGGCCATGAGCTATCTGAAGGACGGCAGGGTTTATGCCATGGTAAGTCCCAGACTCCTTTCAGGCGTTCACCCTCTTTCCGGCGTGAATGAGGTAATGAACGGTGTTTATGTTCACGGGGAAATGACCGGTGACCTGATGTTCTACGGTGCCGGTGCCGGAAAGCTTCCCACTGCCTCCGCAGTTGCGGCAGACGTGGTTGAGGCTGCCATGAATCCCGGACGCACCATGATGAAGGGCTGGACCTCCGAGAAAATGGAACTGGGCGATGTCCTGGATACCGAGCAGGCATTTTTCTTCCGTGTGAGTGCGGAGGATGCCGACACCGTAAAGGGTCTGTTCGGTGACAAGGCAATGGCTCTGGATACCGTTGTTTCCGGAGAGACCGGTTTTGTGACAGAGGTTATGAAGGAACGGGAGTTTAATGAACTCACCGCAAGCATCAAAGATAAGGTAAGATCACGGATCCGTATGGCTTAAGCTCCTGTACAGAATAGATAAGGAGATCCGGATCGAAAGGGATGGACCTGGTTATGAAGAAAGCCTGGAACATATTTCGAGATTGGTTTTTCTATGACGGATCCGAGGATCATCCCGGACAGAAGATCACCGAATGGTCTATTGAGAAGACACTGACGCTGGTGGGCTACATTGCCCTGGCGATAGTCCTTTCCGGTTATGCGGTACTTCTTCTGTTCTTTCGGGATTACATGGGAGAGGAGACCTGCTTCATGCGGATCGTCTTTCATCTCTATTGTCCCGTCTGCGGCGGAAGCCACGCAGTGCTGGAACTGCTGCGTCTGCATCCGCTCCAGAGTCTCTACTGGCATCCGGCGGTGCTTCCCGCCATCCTGATCACAGTCCCGTTTCTGGGACTCAACACCCTGTGTATTCTGACAAAGGGCAAGATTCCGGGAATGCGTTATCACGATCTTTATATGGTCCTGGTCCTTGCGATCATGATCTTAAACTGGATCGTGAAAAATGTCCTGCTGGTCACACAGGGAATCGAAATGCTGCCATATTGAAGAATCGGGCCCTGTTTCTGTTTTTTGCGGAAGCAGGGTCGTTTAAGCTGTCAGACCGCCGATAATGCAGGCATTATCAGCGATTGTCAACCGGATAAACCGGTTGACCGGAAAGGCTGGGATCACTATGAAGTTTCAATTCAGTATCACACCTTCTGATATGAGAAGGTTTGCGCTCTATCATCTGTATCATACGAGCGGCATCATCACGGCTGTGCTGATCCCCATCATCGGGATCGTGGGCTTTGGCCTCTACGGCTATCTGGGAGAATGGAAGCGGGCTGTTCTGCTCCTGATCCTGGGCGTGGGCTTTTCGCTGGTGCTCCACCTGAACATCCTGATCCGTGCGACCATGCAGGCCGCCAACAATCAGGCCTTTGCTGCAGGGCTCACCTACGAATTTACGGAGGAGGAAATGATCATTTCCCAGGGAGAACAGGAATCCAAGGTTGCCTGGAACATGATCATCAAGACCCGGAAGACCGGCCATCTGCTGCTCCTTTACACTGACCGCATCCACAGCTTTCTGATCCCATTAAACCGGATCGAATCCCTGGAGGGAAATGCGAATGAAGAGAGCGTTGATACTTTTGTGAAGCAGCATGTGGTAACGGTGAAGTAATTTTTTTTACAGAAAGGATTTATCATGGAGATCAGGGAAACATATTCCCCGGAAGAAAGCTGCCGGATAGGCGAAGAACTCGGAAGAACACTGACAGGATCGGAGATCATCTGTCTGAACGGAGATATGGGCACGGGCAAGACTGTCCTGGCGCAGGGGATCGCTCTGGGCCTGGGCATTGAGGAGCCGGTGAGCTCACCTACATTCACGATCCTGCAGAGCTATGAGGGCGGACGTCTGCCGCTGTATCATTTTGACGTTTACCGCATTGAAGAGCCGGAGGAAATGGAAGAGATCGGCTATGAGGACTGCTTCTTCGGAGACGGTGTGACCCTTGTGGAGTGGTCGGATCTGATCGCCGAGCTGATCCCGGAGCATGCCATCAAGATCTGGATCGAGAAGGATCCGGACAAGGGAGATGACTACCGCCGGATCACCATTTTCCGGGGAGACCTGGGAGATTCTGCCACGGAATAGACCGTGGAATAAGGAAAATGATCTCATTTACCTGAAATCCGGGAGGATGATATGAATTCTGAGAAAAATGTCACGGAACCTTTGATCCTCATGATCGAAAGCTCCGGAAATGTTGCCGGGACTGCGCTGGTTCGCGGAAAAAAGGTCCTGGCGGAATATATGACGGATCTGAAAAAGACTCATTCGGAAACGCTGATGCCCATGATCGACCAGATGATGGAGCTGACCGGCATCAAGCCTTCCGAGATCAACGCAGTTGCAGTCTCCGGCGGTCCCGGCTCCTTTACGGGCCTTCGGATCGGCTCCGCAACCGCCAAGGGACTGGCCCTTTCTTTGGATGTCCCCATGATCCACGTGCCCACCATTGATGCCATGGCATACCAGTGCCCCTTCTTTGAGGGCTGGATCGTTCCCATGATGGATGCCAGAAGAAATCAGGTCTTTACCGGGATCTACCGGTTTGATACCAAAGACGGAGAGCGCAGCTTTGAGGTTATAAAGCCGGCATTTGCCATGGATATCACGGAGCTTTTGACCATGATCAAAACGGAAGGAACCCCTTCGGTTCTGTTTCTGGGGGACGGCGCTGAGGTCTTTGCCGATAAGATCCGGGAGATGCTCCCGGGTGCAGTCTTTGCCCCTGATTTTATGGGTAAGCAGAGAGCCGGTGCTGCCGGCCTTCTGGCCTATGATATGTACGAGCGCGGCGAAACGGAAGCTGCCGCCGACCATAAGCCGGAGTATTTACGGCAGTCCCAGGCAGAGCGTGAGAGAGAAAAGAAACTCGGGCAGGAACAGTGAGTCCCTTCCTGAAGAGGAATGATATTTCATGAAACAATTTACCGTTCGTCCCATGACGAGAGAAGATCTTCCTGCAGTTGCGGAGCTGGAAAAGCTTTGCTTTTCCGAGCCCTGGAGCTTAGCCCAGCTCTCCGACAGCCTGCACAGGCAGGAATATACGTTTCTGGTAGCCACGGAGGAGGCAGATCCTTCCCGCGTTGCAGGGTATCTGGGCGCCAGGATCGTTCTGGATGAAATGGATATTGCCAACGTGGCGGTCTTTCCGGAATACCGGAAGCAGGGAGTGGCCTCCGCCATGCTGGATCGGCTCCTTGAGACTGCTGAGGAACGGGAGCTTTACGGCGTTACGCTGGAAGTAAGGGTGGGAAATGAACCCGCCATTTTCCTTTATGAAAAAAAGGGCTTTGTCCGTGAAGGAGTCCGGCCTAAGTTTTATTCCCGGCCCACGGAGGACGCCCTGATCATGTGGAAGTACCTTAGATAAAAGATAAAAGGTCAAAGACCTTTTATCAATCGTCGATTATGCGAAGCATAATCGGCGCAACCCGTTTGTCACACAAAGTGTGACAAACTATTCCTTGTCATATAAAGGTCGAAAGAGAGACAGTTATGTTAGATGTATGTTTGCTCGGAACCGGCGGAATGATGCCGCTTCCCTACAGATGGCTCACATCCTGTATGATGAGATATAACGGAAGCAACCTGCTGATCGACAGCGGAGAAGGGACTCAGATCGCCATCCGCGATAAGGGCTGGAGCGTGAATCCCATTGACGTGATCCTGTTCACACATTTTCACGCAGATCACATCAGCGGTCTGCCGGGACTTCTCCTTGCCATGGCAAATGCCGAGCGCAAGGATCCCGTTCTGCTGGTGGGCCCCAAGGGTCTGGAGCGTGTGGTGACCAATCTTCGCGTCATTGCCCCGGATCTGCCCTTTGAGCTCCGTTTTCATGAGCTGAGCGGAGAAATGGAGGATCTGGAGGTGAAGGATTTCCGGATCCGTGCCTTCAGAGTCCGTCACAATGTAACCTGCTACGGCTACCGTGTGCGGATCGACCGGAACGGCCGGTTTGATGCGGCCCGTGCCAAGGAGCTGGAGATCCCTCTTAAATACTGGAATCCCCTTCAGAAGGGCCAGACCATTGAGGATAATGGTCGGATCCTGACCCCGGATATGGTCCTCGGGGCACCCAGAAAGGGCCTGCAGGTGACCTATTGCACCGATACACGCCCCACAGACAGCATCCGGGAAGCCGCCAAGGGCTCGGATCTGTTCATCTGCGAAGGCATGTACGGCGATGAAGACAAGATCTCCGATGCTAAGAAAAAGAAGCATATGATGATGCAGGAGGCAGCGACTCTTGCGGCTGAGGCGGAAGTCGGGGAAATGTGGCTGACACATTTTTCACCCTCCGTATCCTATCCGGAGAACTATGCCCCCGTCATAAACCGGATCTTCCCCCGCACCTGTTTTGTAAAGGACGGACACAGCGCCGATCTTCTGTTTGAAGATGAGGAAGAAACCTGATAAATAAATTAACAGACAGGAAGTTTGTAACATGAATACCATGAATCAGGATATCACGATCCTTGCCATTGAAAGCTCCTGCGATGAGACTGCAGCAGCAGTGGTAAGGAACGGAAGGGAAGTTCTCTCCAATGTGATCTATTCCCAGATCGACCTCCACACCCTTTACGGCGGTGTGGTTCCGGAGATCGCTTCCCGGAAGCATATAGAGAAGATCAACCAGGTGGTCACCGGCGCACTGACGGATGCGAAGCTTTCGCTGAATGAGATCGATGCAGTGGCCGTAACCTATGGCCCCGGCCTGGTGGGAGCACTCCTTGTGGGAGTTTCCGCAGCCAAGGGTATCGCCTTCGGCGCAGGAAAACCTTTAGTCGGCGTGAACCATATCGAGGGCCACGTGGCAGCAAACTACATCACCAATCCGGACCTTGAGCCGCCCTTTTTGTGCCTCATTGTCTCCGGCGGTCA
Source organism: Lachnospiraceae bacterium (assembly GCA_017614345.1). Classification (GTDB taxonomy): domain Bacteria; phylum Bacillota; class Clostridia; order Lachnospirales; family Lachnospiraceae; genus JAGACB01. The sequence goes on along the minus strand of JAGACB010000052.1, from coordinate 2,025 downwards.
TACCCATCTGGTAATGGTGGAGGATTACGCCACCTTCCGCGTTCTCGGCCGCACCCGTGACGATGCAGCCGGCGAAGCCTTTGACAAGGTTGCCCGGGCCATCGGCCTCGGCTATCCCGGCGGTCCCAAGATCGACCGCGCAGCCAAGGAAGGAAATCCGGACGCCATCGTATTTCCCAAGACCAAGATCGAAGGCGCACCCTATGACTTCAGCTTCAGCGGCCTGAAATCCGCTGTCTTAAACTATATCAACCACGCCAACATGTCCGGTGAAACCTTCCGGAAGGAAGACCTGGCGGCCTCCTTCCAGAAAAATGTTGTGGAAGCCCTGGTTTCCCGTGCCATGCTTGCGGCAGAAGAATTCCATATGCCCGGCATAGCCTTGGCGGGAGGCGTTGCCTCCAACTCGGCCCTCCGTGCAGCCATGGATCAGGCCTGCAAAGAACGGGGCCTGAAGTTCTACCGCCCGGATCCGATCCTCTGCACGGACAATGCAGCCATGATCGGAGCTGCCGGCTATTACGAATACCTGCGTTGCCGGGAAGAAGGACATTTTTCCGGCTGGAACTTAAATGCCGTTCCCGGACTGAAACTGGGAGAGAGATAGAATAGTAAAAAGGATAGTTTTTTCGGATCAGAAAAACGTCCAAAGAATCAAGATCAGAAAACGAGCACAGATCATGTACCTTATTGATATAAGTGCGGAAGGGAGAGTGTATGGAGCATAATACAAATATCCGTGTCACGGCGGTGGTCCTGGCCGGAGGCCGCGGGAACCGGATGAAAAGCGATATTCCCAAGCAGTATCTTGAGATTATGGACCGTCCCGTTCTGTACTACTCTCTGGCAGCCTTTGCAGCCCATCCCGCCGTCGATGACATTGTCCTGGTAACAGGCGCCGGCGAAGAGGACTATTGCCGGCAGGAGATCGTGGATCGCTTCCATATAGAAAAAGTGAAAGCAGTGGTGGCCGGCGGCGCCGAACGCTATGATTCCGTGCAGAACGGACTTCTTGCGGTGGAAGGTCTCATGAAGGAAGCTGAAGCATCTCAGGGAACTCTCAGACAGATCGTGATGATCCACGACGGGGCAAGACCCTGTGTGACAGCAGAGATCATTGACCGTGCCCTTTCCGATGTGATCCGTTACGGTGCTTCCGTAGTAGCAATGCCCGTGAAGGACACTATCAAGGTGGCGGATCCGGAAGGCTTTGCCGCATCTACTCCGGACAGGAGTCTTTTGTGGCTGATCCAGACTCCCCAGAGCTTTGACTATGATCTGATCCGCAAGGCCTATGACGCCTTTCGCGCGGATTCTTCCAGGGGTGCCACGGACGATGCAATGCTGGTGGAACGCTATACAGACCGAAAGGTAAAGCTCACTCCCGGTGACTACCGCAACATCAAGATCACCACTCCGGAGGACATGATCCTGGCGGAGGCATTCCTGAAAATTCAGCGCTGAAAACAGGCACAAAAAAGAATTGAAAAAAGTTGATGATTTTCCAAAAAAAGTTGTTGACAGGAAGAATCGAAAGTGCTAATATACTGATTGTTCGCCACACGAGACGAAAGCCTCTGAAAGCGAGAACAGAATAGAGTGTAGAGATTGATTGACGGATCCCCCGAAGGTCGACAAGCACTGTCTTGGAGAGATATCGAAGTGGTCATAACGAGGCGGTCTTGAAAACCGTTTGTCCGCAAGGGCGCATGGGTTCGAATCCCATTCTCTCCGCTAACCTGACAAGCGTTCAGGTAACTGCATAAAGCATATGTATCAGCCTTGGAGAAGTACCCAAGTGGCTGAAGGGGCTCCCCTGGAAAGGGAGTAGGTCGTTAGTAGCGGCGCAAGGGTTCAAATCCCTTCTTCTCCGTTGGTCTTCGCTGAAGCTGTGAAGCGGATGCAGGACAATGAAACAACAGCACCTTGAAAACTGAATAGTATATTCCAATCCCTGAAAATTCCAAAATCATCAAAACAACTTTTTGGTGTGTCAGTCGGTTAGAGATAACCGGCAAATTGAAT
>JAGACB010000009.1 GCA_017614345.1 Lachnospiraceae bacterium | reverse complement strand
CAGGTCTTATCGCAGTTTTGCAACGGTGTGACCTGATGAAAGGGACACGGAGATTTCAGGAAATGATAAAAGCGATTGTTTTTGATCTGGGCGGCACTTTGATGGAATACAAAGGGATGCCCCTTAACTGGGAAGAGTATTATCCTAAGGGGCTTCAGAACGTGAACCGGAAGAACGGTCTGAACCTGAAAGAGGAGCATCTTCAGAAGACCCTCAGTGTGCTGAAGGCCTGCAATCCCAGAAACAGCAGAAGGGAAAATGAGATCGCTCCCGAAGTGATCTTCGAGGATGCAACTGCTTCCTGGCCACAAAGACCGGACATCCGGATTATCATAGAGGACTTCTTTGAAGGAATGGCCCTGGAAGCCCGGATCTTTGACTATACTGAGGAATTGATACGGAAGTGTAAGGCAGAAGGCCTTAAGGTGGCCTGCCTGACGGACCTGCCTAGCGGAATGCCGGATCCTTTCTTTCGAAGATCGATCACAGAGCTGGAACCGCTGCTGGATCTGTACGTCTCATCCCAGACCTGCGGCTTCAGAAAGCCGAACCCAAAAGGCCTTCGGGATATTGCAGACTGCTTCGGAATTGAGCTTTCCGAGATACTATTTGTCGGAGATGAGAAAAAGGACGAAGAGACGGCCCGGAATGCAGGCTGCAAATTTGAATATATAAATACCTATCTGCGGAGATAAAATATATTATGTTGGAAATAACCTATGCCCACCTGCTGATCTTCATTACGATAGTATGGATCATCATAAGGGTTGTGATCGGACTGAAAACAAAGCAGTTTTCGATCAAACGGGAGCTTCTGCTGCTTCTCGTTTATATCTGTATCATTGTAATATCGAGATTTGTGTACTTTGAACTGCATACGGTGAACGGAAAGATCGTCCCGTTGGTGATCGACTTTCCGAATGATCTGAGTGAGGCGGTGAGTCTGAGACCCTTCTTTTTCCTGGTTGACAGGTATGACGGCTGGAAGATCAACATTATCGGGAACATCACCATGTTCATTCCGGTGGGGATCGTATGGCCCGTGTGCTTCAAAAAACTGGACACTCTCTGGAAGACGGTACTGGCGGGGGCCGGTTACACGCTGCTCATCGAGTTGTCGCAGCTCATGTGTGTGGGCAGACATTCGGATGTGGATGATCTGATCCTGAATACCACGGGAGTGCTGATCGGTGCGTGCATCGTATTCGCCATCCGATCTTGTTTCAAGAAAAAGACAGAAGTGGAGTAATGATATGGGACTCGTCGAATTGATCCTCCTTGCAGTGGGGCTTTCCATGGATGCCTTTGCGGTTTCCATCTGTAAAGGCCTGGAAGCAAAGAAGGTCACGATCAAAGAAAGCCTCATCTGCGGACTCTGGTTCGGAGTCTTTCAGGGACTGATGCCCTTTATCGGGTATTTCCTGGGTTCGAGATTTGAGGAGATCATTAATAAAATAGCGCCCTGGCTGGCATTTATCCTTCTTTCGATCATCGGAGTCAACATGCTCAGGGAGGCCTTCTCGAAGGAAGAGGAGGAGACCAAGCCGGGCTTCGGGATCAAAACCATGTTTCTGATGGCGGTAGCCACCTCCATTGATGCACTGGCAGTTGGTATCACCTTTGTGGCAGTTCCGGTGCAGATCCTGGATGCATCCGTGCTTTTGAACACCATTGTTGCCTGTTGCCTGATCACCCTGACCACCTTCCTGTTCTCCTTCTTCGGAGTCAAGGTGGGAGCGGTCTTCGGTGCGAGATATGAGTCCGGTGCGGAAGCCACCGGAGGGATTGTGCTGCTCTTTATCGGGATCAAGATCCTGTTAGAGCATTTCGGCGTGATCGATTTTATGAGTAACGGTGACGTTCTCCTGGGAATCCTGATCCCGTTTGCGGGAACCGTGATCGGATCTGCCTTTGTCTTTGTGATCAACAACCAGATGAGGGACGGCATCAAGAACGTGCTTTCCGGAATGTCCGGGGGGATCATGATGGCCTGCTCCATCTGGGCCCTTCTGTATCCCACCATCCATCAGGGCATGATCCTGATGGCGGCCTTCGGTTTTCTGATGGGCGTGGTTTTCCAGTTCCTGCTGGATAAAACGGTGCCTCATACCCATATCCTGCTGCATTCGGAGGAAGGTCCTTCCACTAATCTTGGTCTTTCCAAAAAGGTGGTCCTTTCCGAGATCATTCATCATATCCCGGAGGGAATTGCGGTAGGAACGGTTTATGCAGGCTTCTTAAACGGTGTGGGCGGGATATCAGCCACGGTTGCCCTGGCACTGATGATCGGTATCGCTCTTCAGAATATCCCGGAGGGTGCGTTTGTTTCCTCGCCTCTTCGTGACAGCGGAGAAGAAAGGGGAAAATCCTTCCTGATGGGCGTCATTACCGGCGTTGTGGAACCGATCCTGGGAATCGCTGCCATTATCCTGGTGAATGCTTTTCCTGCAGTCCTGCCGTTTCTCATGGCGTTTGCGGGAGGGGCCATGATGTTCCTTGTCATTGAGGAATCCATCCCTGCCATGTTTACGAAGAAGCATTCGGATAAGGGAACCCTGTCCTTTGCATTCTTCTTTGCGATCATGATGGTCATCACCTTTATTTCCCGGAGATGATGATCCTCAAATTGAAAGATGTTTTATCAAAGTGGGGGAATTTCAGATAAAGAAAAAGATCACCCGCAGAGTGATCACAAAGGCTGAGCTTGGAGGAAAATGATCATGAATTGTCCTTTTTGCGGAAAAGAAATGGAAAGCGGTCATATTATCAACTGGAAGGGGAACTCCATCAACTGGTACAAGGATGAGAAAAAGCCGGCCTCCTTATTTTCTTCATCGGAAAGCGTGGAGCTGGCGGAATTCAGCTTCTTCGGGAGCTCTAAGGTGAGATCATTTATCTGCAGATCCTGTAAGAAGGTGATTTCAGACTATTCGGAGAATTCCTGAAAACGATGATTCAGTTCGGAAAAAGGAGAAGAAATGGGATCTCCGAAAGGGTATATGATCGGAATACACGGATAGTTATGAAAAATGAGGTGACTGAAATGTCTGAAAAGAAGTTGGCAGGTGAGCAGGTAATGAGTGAATTGAAAGCAAGGTGGGATCTGCCGGAGAATTATCTGAGCTTTCTGCAGGAGCATGCCAAGAGTGAATATCATGAGATGGAAGATGAAGATCAGGAGACTCTCGAGATCTATCTTTACGGCGCAGAGGATCTGATCGAATCCCAGGCCGGATATGCCTTTCATCCGGAAACAAGAGAGGTATTCGAGGATTGGGATCCGAAGCTTGTGGTGATCGCAGATCTGGACGCAGATCCCTTCTGCATTGATATCACAAGGGAGGACTCTCCGGTCTACAGTGCATCCCACGGCATGGGAGAATGGGACTTCTATGAGTTTTGTGATTCTCTGGAAGAGTTTTTGCAGTTACTTGGAGCAGAATAAATGAACAGAAGAAAGGAGTACGCTCATGGGGATCGAAGCTTTTCTGGCCAGCGGTAACGACCGGCTTGACCGGCAACTGAAGTTTTCCGCGGAGATCGACAAGATGACGGGGATCTTCCGGAGGACACTTCTGGTGGATGGAAGCCGCAGGGAAAATGATGCCGAGCATTCCTGGCACATTGCCATGATGGCCATGCTCTTTGAGGAGTATGCCGTAGAGAAGGTGGATGTAAACCGGGCGGTACAGATGTGTGTGGTACATGACCTGGTGGAGATCTATGCCGGTGATACCTTTGCTTATAACGTCAAGGCAAATGAAGACAAGGCCGAGCGGGAGCAGGCAGCGGCAGATCAGCTCTTCGGGCAGCTTCCCGAGGAGCAGGGTACCATGATCCGGGAGCTCTGGGAAGAGTTTGATGCAATGGAAACGAATGATGCAAAGTATGCGGCCTGCTTAGACCGGCTGCAGCCCTTCCTGCATAATACCCTGACCGGAGGACACACCTGGGTGGAGAGCGGAACCAAAAGGCCTGCAGTGGAAAAACGCATGGCCATCCTCAAAGAATTCATGCCGGAGGTCTATCAGTGGATCTCGGCAAACTTAGACCGGGCAGAGGAAAATCACTGGCTTTCCGCCGATTAATGCAACTTGTACATCCCGAACTGCAACTTGTGCGGATCCGCCCCACAGCGGAAAAAGTATGTGCTATAGTGAGGCCATCTTAAGAAAAGAGAGGTCTTACCGAAATGAAAAACAGAAAAACATTAAAAGTCATCCTGATGATCCTTGCAGCTCTTACGGTGGTTGCAGCAGTGGTTACCACCATCTTGATGGGAGCCATAGTCACCGAGAACATCCTTCATATGAACAAGAGCAAGGATACTCATGATAACAGTATGCGTCAGCTTGAACTCTACGGATATGATGCAGATGCGTTTCTGGAAAAGTATCACGGAGAAGAGATCAAGGTGACAACCACAGACGGAAATGAAGTTCCCGCCACCTACTTTGACAACGACAGTGAGAAGCTGGTGATCCTGGTTCACGGCGCCGGCGGCGACCGTTACCACACCTATCCTCTTGCAGAGCAGTACCTGATGAGAGGGTACGATGTGATCGCTCACGATCAGAGAGGTTCCGGTGTGAATCCCGACAGAAACGTTACCTTCGGGATCAAAGAGTCTCTTGATGTGAGGGCCCTGGTGGTCTATGCAAGAGAGACCCTGGGAAAGGAAAATGTATTTGTCCACGGTCTTTCCATGGGCGGTCAGACCACAGCCATCTACGCTTCCAATGTAACTCCCGGTGAAAAGGACGCAGCAGATCTGGTGATCTGTGACAGCCCCGTTCCCGGAATGGAATATATGGTACGCTCCAGCATCGGCGGTGATACCGAGGAAGAGATGCATACTCCTCTGGTAAATTACCTGATGAGCAGCGGAAAGCTTTATATGAAGGTCACCACCGGCATCGATATGAAGGTCGGAGATACCATTTCCCAGGTGGAGAAGGATCAGCTGCCCACCATGATCATTGTTTCCGAACGTGACACGGTGTGCCTTCCCGAAAAGGTGGAAGAGGTTTATGAGCATGTAGGCTCTGCAGATAAGAAGATCGTCTATGTGGACAGCAAGCATGTAGAAGGAGTGATCGACGATCCGGAAGGTTATATGGAGTATGTAACGGAGTTTCTTAACTCCCACGACCTGTGATCTTTCGTCGCCGGAAAATGAAATGAAACTGAACCTGTATGAGGACAAGAAAACCAAAGAAGAACACGTGGATGTTTATTTCACGAATATGAGACCCATGATCCGTCAGCTGATCGATACGGTGAATTCCGAGCGGCCCATGCTGTCCGGAAGGCCGGCGGATGAGGATCTTGACGACGGTGATGAGATCATGATCGATCCCAAGGAGGTCTATTATCTGGACTTCGTGGACCGGAAGCTCTTTGCCTATACCGGAGACGGTGTCTTCCGGGTGATGAAGACCCTGGCGGAGTGCGAGGAGCTCCTTTGGAACTACGGCTTTGTCCGGGTCTCCAAGTCCGACCTGGTAAATGTTTTCAAGATCCGGACACTGAAGCCGGCGTTCAATATGAAGGTCTATGCCTGCTTTGACAACGGGGAGAAGATCTGTGTGAACCGGAGCTACAAAAAGAAGTTTGATGAATACCTTCAGGAAATGCGGAGGATGGCGTGATGAAAGCATATTTTACAAAACTGTTGATCTATCTGTGCATCTCCTATACCTCTATCTCCCTGACGGCAGCGGTCTATAACCTGGTGAACGGAAATGAACCCGGCAGTGCCAATACCCTGGTGATGTTTGCCTTCTGCCTCATCTCCTCCATTGTCCTGTCCTTTTACGAGCTTCTGCCGGATGTGAGCCCTCTGGCCATGATCATTATTCAGTATCTGGTGGCCTGCGCTCTGTGTGCTGTGTTGCTGTTGATCCTGAGCCTCATTGAGCCCATTTCCCCGAAGGGGTGGTTTGAATATTACCGCTCCTTTACGATCCCGTATATCATCTGGGCAGGGATCTATTATTTCAGCGTGTACCTGGATACCAGAAAGAAAAACGATCTTTTGAAGGAGATCCAGAAGAAAGAGAAGGAATGATAATATGTTGATCAAAGCAAAGTCGGTAATCAAGATGAGTAACGGAATGAACGGACTTACGGTCCGTCAGGATACGGTGCTTGGCGCCTGGAATCAGCAGGAGATCATGGAGATCGAAACGCCCTTCAGGATCCAGGGCGGGCAGATCAGCGGACTGAAATTCGGCGCATTTTCCTACATCACGGACAATGTGAGCCTCAGGTCCGTCAGATCCCTGGGACGGTTCTGCGCCATAGGTCCGAACCTCCTTGCCGGAATGGCGGAGCATTCCGTCACCTCCCTTTCTCCGAACATTCTTTTCCCGGATATCGATTCCGGCTGGACCAGAGGTTTTACGGATTATACCGTGGGGAATGCCGAGATGGTGAAGACCATCAAGGACAAGCAGGCGGTGGAGCTGAAGGCCAGAAGAGAAATGCTGACCATCGGAAATGATGTGTGGATCGGGGGAAATGTTTCCATCCGCAGAGGCGTGACCATAGGAGACGGTGCCATCATAGCCACCGGTTCCGTGGTCCTTCACGACGTGCCTCCCTATGCCATTGTGGGCGGTGTTCCCGCGAAGATCCTGAAGTATAAGTTCCCGGATCACATCATTGAGAAGCTGGAAACGCTCCGCTGGTGGGATTACGGCCCGGACATCTTAAAGGGCGTGGATATCACGGATGTTGATCACACCGTGGGAGTGCTCGAAGAGCGGATCGCAGCAGGCTTCCCGAAATATGAGCCGGAGCTGATCCGGCTGGATTTCGTGAACAAGACCGTTACACCGCCTCTGGAGAAATGAGTGTATGAAGGCATATTATCATCTTCCCGGATTGTTTGAATTCCATGAGTTTTACAAGGTGTTTCTGCCTCTCTTTTATGAGCACCGGGAATACTTTTACGATTGGTGTGAGATCGGCTCGATCTACGGTGCTCCCATGGACTGCCTCTGGGGCGGAGGGAGAGTGGGCTTCGGAGATGCGGAGCCTTCCGAGGTTGCCGCTCTTATTAGAGAGTACCTGATTTCCTCCCGGCTGACCTTCAGTAATTCCCTGCTGAGGCCGGAACATCTTTCAGACAAAAAGTGTAATGCCTTGTGCAGGATGTTTGAGAAGAACGGTTCCGCAGAAAACGGTGTGATCCTTTCCTCGGATCTTCTTTTGGAGTATCTGAGGGAACATTTTCCCGGGTTTTATTACGTCTCCTCGACTACAAAAGTTCTGAGAAAGTTTGATGAGTTCCGGGCGGAGCTTGACCGGGAGGACTTTCGTTTTGTGGTTCCGGATTTTCGTTTGAACCATGAATGGGCAGGGCTTTCTTTGTTGACGGAACAGCAGAAGCAGAAGGTTGAGTTTCTCTGCAATGAATGCTGCGCCTTTGACTGTTATGACCGGAAGAACTGCTATGAGAACGTGAGCCGGAAGAGCCTGGGAGAAGACTGTGAGGATCATGTCTGTGTGTCCCCGGATGGGGCAAAGGGCTACCGGTT
>JAGACB010000008.1 GCA_017614345.1 Lachnospiraceae bacterium | reverse complement strand
TGAATATCATCGCCTGCGCTAAGCGTCTTCGGGATGTGTATCACGGAGAGGTTCCCTCTTCCATTGAAGATCTGACCTCCCTGGCGGGGGTGGGCAGGAAAACCGCCAATGTGATCCGGGGCACCATCTACGGCATTGACAGCATTGTGGTGGATACCCACGTGGGCAGGATCTCCCGGAAGCTGGGACTTACGGAGACTACGGATCCGGAGCAGGTGGAATACGATCTGGAGCGGATCCTTCCGAAGGATCACTGGATCAACTTCAATTTCCAGCTGATCGCCCACGGGCGCAGCGTATGTATTGCCAGAAAGCCGGACTGCGCCAACTGTGTACTGCAAAGTGAGTGCCCGAGTTTTAAGGCTTCTACATGACAGGATGAGTGCCGGGTTTTAAGGCTTCTGCCTGACAGGATGAGTGCCGAGCTGTAAGTCTTCGACTTGACAAATTGAGTTGCTGAGCTTTAAATCTTCAAGCTGAAAAACGATCGCCGATCATGGAAATGTGATCGGCGATGTTCTTTTTCGGTTCATAAAAATTTCGCTTGCATACTCCGGAAAAATGGAATAAGATATATGCGACTGTATCCTAGGGTTCGTATGACCGAGGGAGAACTTGACAGAAAGCAGGTGAGCAAAGATATGATGAATTTATCCGGAAAAAAGGGACAGAAGGTCATTCTGGTGATCCTGGTGATCCTGCTGGTGGTTGCTATGGTAGTGCCGCTGATGGCAAGTTATTTCGCTTCGTTATAACTCGGGGAGAAATTTGTGTCGCTTTTCATATATGGTTACACAAATGTGTTTAGCCTCAGATGCGCAGCATCTGACCGGCATGGTATCAGACCGGATGAGTCCGGTCCGATCGATAGGAGGAGAAACATGAAACGGATGTGGAAGGGCAGCATGGTGGGAGCCATGTGCCTGGTGATGATGATGCAGGCGTTACCGCAGGCTGCATTTGCAACGGAACTTCCGCCGGCTGATACTGAGGAGACAGCAGCGCCGGTTGGTGAAGAGCCGGGAGCAGAGGCTGAAGAGGGAACTGCGCCTGAAAGTGAAGAGGAGACCGAAGAGGCTACCGCTCCGGATCCTTCTGCTGAAGCGCTGAAGGCTCTGAAGGAAGTCATGCCTCAGGGTGTTTCCGTAGGAACGCTGGATGTCAGCGGTCTTACCGGAGAGGAGATCCTGGCCAAGGTTGACGAGTATGTGGCTGACGTAGCGTCCAAGAGCGTGAGCATTTCCGTAGGACAGAAGAAAGAAGTTCTGACTCTCGGGGAAATGGGCGTACATTGCGGAAACAAGGCTGAGATCGCAGCAAAGCTGACGGGTGTGACCAGCGGCTCTCTGATCTCTCAGTACAAGTATTATAAAGACGTTACCGTAGGCGTTGATCAGGTAAAGGTTGAGCTGGTGTTCGATCATGAGATGCTTGATTCCGCCATTGCAGCCGTTCAGGCTCAGTACGTGACGGAACCCGTGAACGCAAGTCTGGTGCTGACGGATGAAGGCTTCGTGGTAAATCCCAGCCAGGACGGTTATGTGATCAACCTGGATGATATCAAGGAACAGCTTAACGGCGTGGTTGCCGATTTTGACGGTACTCCCGTTCAGATCGAAGCCAAGTATGAGATGCGGGAAGCCGAGATCAACGAATCCGTTTACGAAGGCTTCGGTGCACTCCTCGGAAGCTGCACCACAACCTACGTAACAGCCAGTGCATCCCGTAACAATAACGTGGAGCGGGCTACCAAGAACATGAACGGTCATATCATTCTGCCGGGTGAGACCATCTCGACTCTGTCAATGATCGCACCGGTCACCGTAGAAGGTGGTTACGATTTCGCCGGCTCCTACATTGACGGACGGACGGTTCAGACCATCGGCGGAGGCATTTGCCAGGTGGCTACCACCTTGTATGATGCACTTCTCGAGTCTGAGATCCAGATCACTTACCGGAAGAACCATTCCAAGACCGTGGATTATGTACCTTTGGGTCTTGATGCAACCGTTTTCCCGGAATCCGGCCTTGATATGACTGCGATCAACAATACCGGGCATGCAATCTATATCAACTGCTACACCAACGGAACCACTCTGACCGTGAATATCTACGGAGTGGAATACAGGGATCCTTCCCGCAAGGTGGTTTACAGACCTGAACTTGTGGAACACAAGCCCATGGGTGTCAACGACAAGGCTGATACCAGCATGAAGCCCGGTACCGTGGTTTATGAAGTGGTTGAGCATGAGGATGCCGTTGCCAGACTTTGGAAGGATGTTTATGTAAATGACGTTCTGCAGGAGACCATTCTCCTTCACACGGATCATTATACAGGATCTCCGGGTGAGAGAAGATACGGTCCGGCTGTAGATGATGAAGGAACTCTTTACTACGTGCGTGATGACGGTTACGTTGTTGCCATGGAGGATATCGGCGATCCCGATGCCAAGACTTATCGTCTGAACAATGACGGTACCTTCTTAGACGACCCGCTTGAGGACAAGAAGAAAGAAGAAGAGTCCAAGAAAGCAGAGGAAGACAAGAAGAAGGACGACAAGAAGGACGATAAGAAAGACGACAAAAAGGACGATAAAAAGGACGACAAGAAGACCGACGATAAAAAGACGGAGGAACAGCAGTCCGAAGAAAAGAAGACCGAGGAGCAAAAGCCTCAGGAACCGGAGCCGGAACAGCCCGCACCTGAGGAACCGGAGGAATAAGTAATGCAGCAGGAAGGTAAACTTTCCCTTACCGTGCTGGATCGAAGTGTAAAAAAGTGTCTTACGCCCAGAAGGAATGACCTCCTTCTGGGCGCCTTTGCAGGCAGAGATCACAGCACAGCAGGGGATTTATGTTTTGTAACTCAATCATCTGTCTTATACCGGGCAAATGACGCCGTCACCGAAAAGCTGGTGAAGGCTCTGGTTCATCGTGTGGCAAATGATCTCTATACCGCGGGAAATATCCGTCTCATGACGGCTCAGGCGGCCTTAACGCTTCCTGCGGAAGGCTTTTCCGAGCAGGAATTAAAGAGCCTCATCAGGATCCTTTCCCGGGAACAGGCCGGCATAGGAGCAGACCTTTCCGGAGGCCATACCATGCGGTCTGCGGAGGTGACAAGCCCCATATTGTCACTGACCATGCTGGGCCGGAAAGAAAACACTCGGAGTGCAGAGGATTCTTTCGCCCCTGAGTCCGATGAAAAAGACATCGAAAAAACGCAGGAGGGCTGTCCGAACACCGGGTACGCCCATGCATCCAACGATCGAAAAGCTTTGGATCTGATCCTGGCAGGCCGCATAGCGGGCTCCGGAACGGGGATCCTGGCGGCTCTTTCCGAAAACCCTGAGGGTGCTAAGCTTGCATCCAGATATACGGCAGACTTTATAAGCGGCGCTGAGGCTCAGGACGGTCTATGGTCCGTGAAGGAAGCAGCTGACCAGGCCTTGGACCATGCCAAGGCGCATGAGGGCGTTTTGAGCCTTCATAACCTTTCTGAGGGCGGCGTCTTTGACGGCCTCTGGGAGTTCGGTGAGCGCCTGGGATCCGGCATGAACGTGGATCTGAGAAGGATCCCCATTTCCCAGGAGACGGTGGAACTCAGCGAATTCTTCGGTGTTCATCCTTACCGGCTGTACTCCACGGGAGCCCTTCTCATTGCCTGCACAGACGGTGAGGCTTTGACGGAAAAGCTTCAGGAAGCAGGGATCTTTGCGGCTCTCATCGGAGTGACCACCCCGGGAGAAAAGGCCCGGGTCTTCCGAAATGAGGAGGAGACCCGTTACATGGAGAAGCCTCAGGGCGAGGAACTGTGGCCCCTCCTGCAGGCCATTGCCCGAAAAAACTTGCATAGTACGGGAGATTGTGATAAAATACGGGTTTAAATAGCAGAAAAATCAACTGCTGACTGAAAGACAGATCGGGAGGACGGACATGAGAGAAAAGATATTGTCACTTTTGGAAACCAACAGCCGGATCGACCTTGCGGACCTGGCGGCCATGCTGGGGCTTACAGAGGCGGAAGTCGCGAACGAGATCGCACTGATGGAGAAGGAAAACATCATCTGCGGATACCATACCATGATCAACTGGGATAATACTTCCAGTGAGAAGGTCAGTGCGCTGATCGAGGTCAGTGTAACTCCCCACAGAGGTCTGGGCTTCGACAAGATGGCGGAGAGGATCTATCAGTACGATGAGGTCAGCAGTGTGTATCTGATGAGCGGAACCTTTGATTTTACCGTGCTCATTGAGGGACGGACCATGAAGGATATTGCTTATTTCGTTTCGGATAAGCTCTCTCCCATGGACGGCATTGTACGCTGCGCCACCCACTTCGTGCTGAAGAAATACAAGGATCACGGAACGATCCTTGTGGATACAAAGTCTGATGAAAGGATGCTGGTGTCACCGTGAGAGAACCGTTAAATAAAAAAGTACAGGAGATTCAGCCTTCCGGGATCCGGAAGTTCTTCGATATCGTGTCCGAAATGGACGACGTTTTATCCCTTGGTGTGGGCGAGCCGGATTTTGATACTCCCTGGCACATCCGCGACGAGGGCATCTATTCCCTGGAGAAGGGTCGTACCTTTTACACCTCCAACTCCGGATTAAAGGAGCTCCGTCAGGAGATCTGCAATTACTTGGAGCGCCGTTGTCATGTTTCCTATAACCTGGAAAATGTATTTATCACCGTAGGCGGCAGTGAAGCCATCGACCTGGCCATCCGTGCCATGATCGATCCCGGCGATGAGGTCATTATCCCTCAGCCCTGCTATGTTTCCTACCTGCCCTGCACCATTCTGGCAGACGGTGTTCCCGTAGCCATCTACTTAAAAGAAGAGAATCAGTTCCGTCTGACAGCAGAGGAGCTGGAGGCTGCCATTACCCCGAAGAGCAAGGTCCTGATCCTGCCCTTCCCCAACAACCCCACCGGTGCCATCATGTCCCGGGAGGACCTGGAAGCCATCCGTGAAGTGATCCTGCGTCACGATCTGTTCGTGATCTCCGATGAGATCTATTCCGAACTGACCTACTCCGGCGAGCATGTGACCATTGCATCTCTCCCGGATATGAAGGAGCGTACCATCCTGATCAACGGCTTCTCCAAGGCTTATGCCATGACCGGCTGGAGACTCGGTTATGCAGCAGCTCCGAAGCACATTCTGGATCAGATGGTGAAGATCCATCAGTTTGCCATCATGTGTGCTCCCACCACCAGCCAGTATGCGGCTATTGAGGCCCTCCGAAACGGCGACCGCGACGTGGCTAAGATGCGTGAGTCCTACGACCAGAGAAGAAGATTTCTCATGACCACCTTCAAGGAAATGGGCATCGACTGCTTTGAGCCCTACGGAGCCTTTTATGTATTCCCCAACATCAGCCGTTTTGGCCTGAGTTCGGATGAATTTGCCACAAGACTTCTTCAGGAAGAGCGTGTAGCGGTAGTTCCCGGAACTGCCTTCGGCGACTGCGGAGAAGGGTTCCTCCGGATCTCCTACGCGTACTCTCTGGACGCTTTGAAGAAGGCTCTGGAGCGGATGGACCGCTTTATCAAGAAACTGGAACAGGAAAAAGCATAAATACGAATTCTCCTTGCCGGGTCCGAAAGGGTCCGGCAAGGTGGTATTAATACACAAAAACAGGAAAATATCATGAACATTGTACTGCATGAGCCGGAGATCCACGCCAACACCGGGAATATAGGACGGACCTGTGCCGTAACAGGCACCTCCCTCCATCTGATCAAGCCCCTGGGCTTTTCTCTGGACGATAAATACTTAAAGAGAGCAGGAATGGACTACTGGCCCAAGATCGACCTGCACATCTATGAAAACTGGGAGGATTTTCTGGAAAAGAATCCCGGTGCTAAGATCTATATGGCCACCACCAAGGCCCGTAAAACCTACGTGGACGTATCCTACGAACCGGACTGTTTCATCATGTTCGGAAAGGAGAGCGCAGGGATCCCCGAGGAGATCCTGCTGGATTACGAAGAGACCAGTATCCGCATCCCCATGGGACAGGATTACCGGTCCTTAAACCTTTCCAATTCGGTGGCCATTATCCTCTACGAAGCACTGCG
>JAGACB010000051.1 GCA_017614345.1 Lachnospiraceae bacterium | reverse complement strand
GTCATGCCCGGCATCGAAGGCATGGAAAAGGCCACGGGAAAGAACGTGGCAGGGGCAGTGATGGAAATGATCTTAACGGATCTGAAGAGATGAAATGATCGAACCACATGGATGGTTCACAACTGTTTGATAATCCTTCCGGAGGAATGATACATGGATACTGATGTGAACGTTCAACAGGAACAAAACAATCTTAAGAACAGTGCCGGCGATAAAAAGGGAAAATCTCAGAGTGAAGCGGTGGTTTCGACTTTGTCAGCGTTGCATATTTACGGATGGATCTTAACCGCCATCTTCGGTCTGCTCTCTCTGGTATGGGTTGTATATATCTTCTATGTCGGAATAAACGGGATGTGGATGGGGTTCCAGGACTGGTCGAAATTCTATGGAACTACTGCGGCAATGAATGCCTTGCATCCCCTGGGTGGTTTATTATACAAGACCGTCCCTTACGTGATCTGCCTGATCTGTCTGGTTATACAGTTGATCTTGCTCAGGATCGGAGTGGGGGCACGTTTGAAAATGCTGGTAGTGGCGATCATATCAATCGCTGTTATTATTTTGTCCCTCATACTCGTTGATCCTGTTTCCAGAGCCTATCGTACCAATCGGGATATTCCGGAGGAACTTACGGGCTTTTGCGAAGACCAGTTTGGGAAGGATGGACTGAAGATCATTGAGGAAAAAAGATACGATAATACAGTGTATTATTCAGTGACATCACCGGCCTGCCCAAATCAGGTAAATGTGGTCGGCGGGTTAGTGGAAACCGAGGATGGGCAAGAAGCACGGTTTAAGATCGCCGAGCTCTATGAAACGGTGGGAAAAACCAATAGCTGCTTTCATGATCAGGATGAATGGCTTGATCTGATGTTGGAGTACAACGGGGAAGAATAATGGATAAAACTCCATTGAAAAAGTTGTGGCAAATGGAATCGATGCTTCAGTAATAGATATGCTGCGAGAACATCTTGCAAATCGCATTCCTGTATCAGAACCGTTTCATTATAATGAATTGGGGCAGGTTACCAAATAGCATCAGAGTGTCTGACACCAAGGAACAAGAACATGGATTATCTTTTTACATAAGGAAAAGAGGCAGGGATGAATTACCAAGAAGCGGAAGATTATGTATATCAGTCTTATCTGAAAGCCGCACCATACTGGGATTATCAGACTCCGGACAGCCAAAAGCGCCATCCGGAGCTCCTTTCGTCTCTGTTTGCCGAAAGCCGGATCCCCGCAGCCGTTATCACCGGCAGTAAGGGAAAAGGCTCCACAGCAGCAATGCTGACGGCAATATTGGAAAGCCAGATGAGGGTAGGAAGGATGACCAGTCCTCATCTGTCACATTTCTGCGACCGCTTTCAGGTAAACGGAAAAGAACTGCCGGAAGAGGAGATGGCTGCCATCCTGACGAAACTGAAGCCTCTCCTGGATTCCGTTCAGGAAGGTTTAAAGCCGGAGGAGTTCATCAGTCCCGTGGGGATCGAGACCCTCATTGCCCTGGAGTATTTTTCAAAGGAAAATGCAGATTTCATGGTGCTGGAGTGCGGTAAGGGCGCAAGGTATGACGATGTACCCCGGGTGCCCCACAGAACCGCCGTTATCACCCCCATCTTTTTGGAGCATACCAGAGAGCTGGGAGGAACCCTTGCCGAGATCGCAACCGACAAGGCCTGGGTCATCACGGAGGAAACGGAGTTTGCCTACAGTGCACCCCAGAGCCCGGAGGTTCTGGAGGTCTTAAGGCGCCGTGCGGCGCAGATGAATACCCGCCTTCGGGTGTACGGAGAGGACTTTCGGGCGGAGAAGATCCGTTTTACTAAGGAAGGAATGGTCTTTGACGTGAGAGTGAGAGACCGGTTGTTTCCTTCCCTGAAGGTGCCGCTTCTCGGGATCCATCAGGCACAGAATTGTGCTCTGGCGCTGGCAGCGGCAGTGGATATAGTGGAAGAAATTGATCATGACCGCATTAAAAATGCCCTGGCAGCACTTTCTTGGCCCGGCCGGATGGAGACCCTCTCTTCGGATCCTTTCTGCATGCTGGATGCCTGCATTCATCCGGACAGCTTTGTTCACGTCCGGGAGGTTCTTGAAGAACTGAAGATCCCCAGGGCAGTCTTTTTGATCGGGATCCCTGCGGATAAGGATTATGCCGGTGTGATCCGGGCAGCTGAGCCTTTTGCAGATCAGATCTTTCTGACGGCATCCTCCAATCCGCATTATCATTTTTCAGAGGATCAGAGCAGGAATATGAGATCGGAGGGGATCGAAACACATTGGACAGCCGGAGTGAAGGAAGGGATCACCGAAGCCCGCAGGGTTTCAAAGGAACTGGATCTGCCGACCATCATTCTCGGAACAACCTCGGTGGTCTCGGAAGTTGAAAGCAACAGGGATCTGATCTGACGGTTGACAGATCCGTGGGTTTTGAGCTATAACAGGATTCACAGAAGTGTTTTGGGACCTTCGCAGAAATGTTTTTCGGATTTTTGAAAAAATCGTTTGACAAAGACATTTTCCTGTGTTAGTATACCATTTGTTGAAATGAAGCAGAGTTTCCGCTCTCACCATACGGCGCCTCACATGGCAGTTGTCTGGTTACATAAAACAAAAGGTACGGTGATGCATGTGGTGTGCAGACCCGTCTTTGGTTTGACTGTAGGAGCGGATTGTTTCAATTCGCTCTTAATTTTTTTACGGGGGTACAAAGCCATTAGCGATTATCTTATCAATGAACAGATTCGCGACAAAGAGGTTCGCCTGATCGGTGAGAACGGCGAACAGCTCGGACTGATGTCTGCTAAGGAAGCCTATGCCATCGCAAAGGAAGCCGAACTTGACCTGATCAAGATCGCGCCTACTGCTAAGCCGCCTGTCTGCAAGATCGGCGATTACGGCAAGTTCCGTTATGAGCAGGCCCGGAGAGAAAAGGAACAGAAAAAGAAGCAGAAGGGTGCTGAAGTAAAAGAGATCCGTTTCTCGCCGAACATTGACGACAATGACGTTAATACTAAGGTGAACAATGCCAGAAAGTTCCTGGAGAAGGGGAACAGGGTTAAGGTCACCTTGCGTTTTCGCGGTCGTGAGATGGCGCATATGGAGGATACCCAGCACATTTTGACGGATTTTTCCGAGCAGCTCGCTGATGTGGCTGTGATCGAAAAGCCCGCCAAACTGGAAGGAAGAAGTATCAGCCTGACACTTGCACCGAAGAAGAAGTAATACGGCGTTAAGTGCGGGATTGATATACAGCATTTTATTTTAGGAGGAAATTACAATGCCCAAGGTAAAAACAAGTCGCGCTGCGGCAAAGCGTTTTAAAAAGACCGGAACCGGTAAGCTGGTGAGAATGAAAGCATACAAGTCTCATATCCTTACAAAGAAGTCAACAAAGAGAAAGAGAAATCTGAGAAAAGATATCGTTGTTGATGCTACCAATGTAAAGAATATGAAGAAGATCCTGCCTTATATCTGATCAGGTTTAACTGGTTTTTGATGAAGGCTGATAGATTTTAAGGAGGAATTTTTAAAATGGCTAGAATTAAAGGCGGCGTTAACGCCAAGAAGAGACATAACAGAGTATTAAAGCTCGCTAAGGGCTTCTACGGTGCAAGATCCAAGCAGTATCGTGTAGCAAAGCAGTCCGTTATGAGAGCTCTGACTGCATCCTATGCAGGCAGAAAGCAGAAGAAGAGACAGTACAGACAGCTGTGGATCGCTCGTATCAATGCTGCAACCAGAATGAACGACATGTCCTACAGCCAGTTTATGCACGGCCTTAAGGTTGCCGGCATTGACTTAAACAGAAAGGTTCTTGCTGACATCGCAGTAAGCGATCCCAAAGGTTTCGCAACTCTGGTAGAGAGCGCAAAGAAGGCTCTTGTCTGAGACTGTCAGCATCCAAAAGTCCCCTCAAAAAAGAATTTCAGAAAAATTGAAATTTCTTATTGACAAGACGGGCTCTGGAGCATATAATAACTAAGCATTCAAGAGTTGCACATCTGAGACGGATGTGCAACAAATAATCCTCGATAGCTCAATGGTAGAGCACTCGGCTGTTAACCGAGTTGTTGTAGGTTCGAGCCCTACTCGGGGAGTGATCGGAGCGTGGCTCAGTTTGGTAGAGCGTTCGGTTAGGGACCGAGAGGTCGCAGGTTCGAATCCTGTCGCCCCGACGAAAAGAAAACAGTGATAGTGATCCACATATCACTGTTTTTCTTTTGTAAATGTGTCAGTAGCTCAGCTGGATAGAGCAACGGCCTTCTAAGCCGTGGGTCGGGGGTTCGAATCCCTTCTGGCACATTAGTGAGCACCAACAGCATTCTGCTGTTGGTGCTTTTTACGTTATGAGGGATTCTCCCCCCTTTCGCTTTTTTTGACGAAAAAGCTCACCGTGTTCGAAGTTTTCCTCCGGAAAACCAAGCAACCACTTCGTGGTTGTTCGAACCTGGTCGGGGGTTCGAATCCCTTCCGGCACATTTTCTTCGCCATCAGTTTTGCTGATG
>JAGACB010000050.1 GCA_017614345.1 Lachnospiraceae bacterium | reverse complement strand
GTTGTAGCCCACCTTCAGCTTGGGGATCCCGGTACGGGCCCGCTCGGATTCTTCCAAAGTTGTGATCCACTCCTTACCGCCCTGCTGAAGGCTGCGAAGGCGGTCTGCCTCCTCATGATAACCGGGACGGATGATTCCGCCTTCTCTCACGGAAAAGGGAGGCTCATCCACAATGGCATCCCGGATCAGACTTGAAAGATCCTCCAGGGGATCCAGGTGATCGGACAGTTCCTGTAAAAGCGAAGAAGAACCGTTCTCATTATTATTTTCCAGGAGTTCTTCCACCAGCTTCACAATGGGAGGAAGCATCTCCAAAGAAGTTTTTAAAGCGATCAGGTCTCTGGGATTGGCAGTTTTCATACTGATCCGCCCCATGAGACGCTCCAGGTCATAAACCGGCCCCAAGTACTCTCTTAATTCCTCCCGGGCAATATAATTGCCCAGCATGGCAGAAATCACATCCTGACGGGCAGTGATGGCATCCACCTTCACCAGGGGCTGCTCCACCATTTCCCTGAGGTAACGGGCACCCATGGCGGTCTTGGTCTTATCAAGCACCCAGAGAAGAGAGCCTCGCTTGTTCTTCTCCCGCATGGTCTCCGTCAGCTCCAGATTTCTTCTGGTGGCAGAATCCAGCCGCATAAAGCCGGAATTGCTGTAGGGACTGATAGCAGTAAAATGACTCAGCTGATCCTTCTGTGTCTCATAGAGATACAACAAAAGGGCGCCTGCAGCAAGAACTCCCTGCTTCAGATCACCAAGCCCCAGGGCCGAAAGGTCCGAAGCACGGTAATGCTCCAGCAGTGTCCTTTTACAGGTATCCGCCTCAAAATACCAGTCATCCAAGGAAGAACGCAACACGTGACGGGCCTGATGCTCCAGAAAATCAAAGGAAAAACCGGAGAACTCCATGAGTCTGTCATAGACAAATTCCGCAGGAGCGTACTTCAGGATCTCGTCCTTTAAGGAAGTCTCATCCTTGATCTCCGTCACGTAAAAAAGACCTGTAGACAGGTCCGCAGCAGCGAATCCGTAGACTCTGTCTGCGCCCTGTCCCAGACATACGGAGACAAGAAAGTTGTTCTTTCCTTCCTCAAGTGCCATGGAATCCGTTACGGTACCCGGAGTCACAATACGGATCACATCACGCTTTACCAGGCCTTTGGCAAGCTTCGGATCCTCCAGCTGTTCGGCAACCGCAACCTTATAACCTGCAGATACCAGACGGTTGATGTAACCGTCTGCAGAATGAAAGGGAACGCCGCACATGGGTGCACGCTCCTTCAGACCGCACTCCTTACCCGTCAGAGTGATCTCCAGCACCTTTGATGCCGTCAGAGCGTCATCAAAGAACATCTCGTAGAAATCTCCCAGACGATAGAACAGAATACAGTCCGAATACTTTCTTTTGGTATCCAGATAGATCTTCATCATCGGCGAAAGCATACTTTCATCGATTTCATCAAATAACAGTGCCACGTTAAACCTCTTCCCCCAGATAATAGAAGCCCTTTGACTCCAAGAGGCGAACCTTCTTAAACTGCCCTATGAGTGAAGCCTCTCCGGGAAAATGTACCATCAGATTATTACCCATACGGCCGGTCACAAAACCTTCCTCGTGAGAATCGATATCCTCCACGAGAACCTCCGTCACCTGACCCACTTCCTTCTCACACTCTTCGGCAGCGATCCGGCGGATCTCCTCCAGCAATCTGGGGAAACGCTCCTTCACCACCTCCGGAGAGACCTGATCCTCGTAAGAAGCTGCGGGAGTACCGGTCCGTTTGGAGTAAACAAAGGTAAATGCCGCATGATAGCGGACACGTCTTACCACATCGAGGGTATCCTCAAAGTCCTCCTCCGTCTCACCGGGGAAGCCCACAATGATATCCGTGGTAAGCGCCACGTCCGGGATCCCCTCCCGGATCCTTTCGGCAAGAGCAAGATACTGCTCCGTGGTATAACGACGGTTCATCCGTCTTAAGATCTCCGTACTGCCTGACTGTAAAGGCAGATGGATATGACGGCAGATCTTTTCATTCCGTGCGATCACACGGATCACTTCATCGGAAAAGTCCTTGGGATGAGGTGTCATAAAGCGGATCCGCTCGATCCCATCCACCTTGCAGCACTCCTCCAAAAGCTCCGCAAAGGTACAGGGCTTCTCCAAGCCTCTTCCGTAGGAATTTACATTCTGTCCCAGGAGCATGATCTCCTTTACGCCGTCATCCGCCAGCTTCCGGATCTCCGAAAGGATCTCCTCCGGCTCCCGGCTGATCTCCCGGCCTCTGACATAGGGAACAATGCAGTAAGTACAGAAATTATTGCAGCCGTAGGTAATATTCACTCCGGCCTTAAAATCACTTTTTCGAAGAGAAGGGATCTGCTCCACAATGCAGTTCATCTTCTCCCATACCTCAAGCACGGGCATTTCTCCCATGAGTCTGCGATAGATCATCTCTGCCAGCTGGTAGATATTGTAGGTACCGAAAATGATATCCACAAAGCGATACTTTTCCCTTACCGTATCCACCACGTGCTTTTCCTGCATCATACAGCCGCAGAGGGCAATGATGAGCTCCGGATTCTTCTGCTTTAAGGACTGCAGATATCCCAGATGACCGTAGACCTTGTTATTGGCATTTTCCCGGATGGTACAGGTATTGTAGAGGATAAAGTCTGCCTCCTCCTGCTCTTCCACGGGCTCGTAGCCGATCTCCTTTAAGATCCCGAGAAGCTTCTCGGTGTCCTTGGCATTCATCTGGCAGCCTAAGGTGGTGGCCTGGCAGCGAAGCTTCCGGCCTAAGATCTTCTCACGAAAAGAAACCATTTCCCGGCATCTTCCCACAAAGAATGCCTGACGGAGAGGCTCCTTTTGGGGAGCATCCTCCAGGGAAATGGTATATTCAAGCAGATTCTCGAATTCATTCTGAAACAACATAAAAGGTCTCCTGTTATTGGGTCATGATTCGCCGTGATTGTAACGGAGAGACCAGAGTTCACAACAGAGTTCCTTACCGCGGTACTTTACCACCACGTCAAAGATGGAATCGGGATCGGCAACGATCTCCTTGGCATCCTCTTCCGTGATCAGGAAAGTAAGGGGCTTCACCTCCGGATCTGTGTAGTACAGGATATAAAACTGCTCTTCATGTTTTACCAGATACATATTGTCCACTTTGGCAAGTGTCTGATCCATAATAGATACCTCCGTTCTAAAACCAAAGCCGGCCAATAATGACCGGCTCACTTAAGAAGACCCGCAGATCTTCAAACCGTTATGGAGCTGAGGGGAGTCGAACCCCTGTCCGAAAACCCATCCCTTAAAGTTTCTACCATTATAGCCATGTCTTTTTTGATTCCCTCCGTTCATCCCGGCAGGCAGGGGTGAACCTCGGTAGCTTCATGAATCTTGACCTGCTGCAAAGCTTAGGCAGGTCAGTTCCCTGTTGAGTCGACGCCAGTTACCGGATAACAGGAAACCCCGGGCTGACGGTTGCCTTAATTAGGCAGCGAATGCTAAATCGTTGTTAGCGTTTGTATTTAAGTTTCCCTGTTTAACGTGGAGAGACACGAATGGCTTCTCTAACTTCAAGATCCCCGTCGAAACCGGTACAACCCCGGATCACCGGACCGCATGAGTTGCGTTTGCGGTGTATAATAATATATCAGAAAAATGTGAAAAAAACAAGTCTTTCACAGATTCTTGACCTTAAACTCGCGCTCGGTCTCCCGCCGCATGTCCTTCTTTGCGATATCATCGCGCTTATCGTAATTCTTCTTACCCTTTACCAGGCCTATCTCCATCTTTACCAGCCCGCCCTTCAGATACACGGACAGAGGAACTATGGTGCATCCCTGCTCCGCAGATGCTGCGGCAAGCTTACGGATCTCCTTCTTGTGAAGAAGGAGTCTGCGGATCCTGAGCGGATCCTTATTGAAGAGATTGCCCTTTTCATAGGGATTGATATGCATTCCGAAGACAAATGCCTGGTTCTTATCGATCCGGATAAATGCCTCCTTAATGCTGACCTGTCCCATCCGGACAGCCTTTACCTCGGTCCCCACCAGCTCAATGCCGGCTTCAAAGGTCTCGAGTACAAAATAATCATGATAGGCCTTTTTGTTTCCGGCCACCATGAGCACACGGTCTTTCGACATAATATTTCTCCTATAATTTACCCCCGGC
>JAGACB010000049.1 GCA_017614345.1 Lachnospiraceae bacterium | reverse complement strand
TTCATCTTGACCGCCTCCTTTCATTGTCACGGAAACAACATGGTTGTTGTATACCGATAAGACATTACAGCCTGCATGATCTTTTTACAGGCAGTAATAAAGGTGGAAGTAAAAATCACTACCAAATGTATTATAAACGACAACCTTGAAAAAATCTATTTCTTTTCTCTTACGATCAAAGGATCAACTTGTAAGTTCCTCTTTACAAAGATAAAAAAATGCAGTCCCAATCTGCAAGCATCACAGATTGAGACCGCATTTCACGTTAAGTAAGCAAACAAACAGGCATTCTTAAAAGTATTGCTTCATCCCTTTGAAAGAAGGAATACCACAATGATCAGAGACAGTGCCATTACTCCGGAGATGGCATAGACAATGATCACGTTGGTTTTATTGGCCTTCTCGGAATTCTCGGACTCGGGAACCAGATGAGTCTTTCTGAGGGCAATGATGATAGGCTTATAGAGCATCATGGTAAAGACCGCGTTCAGGGCGCTCTTGATCAGGTTAAAGGGAATGAAGACAGTTGCAAGCATACCGATGACCATACTGCGAACCTGCTGTGTGGTCATATTCGGAATCTGAGTATACAAGGGTGTAATGATGATGTTCCAAAGAACCATGACAACGGTCATGGCAATAACAGAAACAACAAGGCCCACTACAGCACCGCCGATCTTATGCCATTTCTTGTAGATCAGAGCAGGGGGAAGAACAAAGGCAAGGCTGGCAAGAACATTCATGAGGCACCCGATGGCACCACTGTTGGAAATGGTAAACATTTCGATCAGACATACAACAACGGTAACAACGATGGCCTCAATGGGTCCGAAGATCAGACCGGTGATGGCCAGAACAATATCCTTGGGATCGAGTGTCAGATAAGGAGCTGACGGAAACAGTGCGATCTTCGGGAAAAGTGCCGTGGAGACAAAGGCGATGGCTGTCAGCATGGCAAGGGTAGCAATTTTTTTGATGTTCCAATTCATGATGGAAACCTCCGATAAAGTGTATTTACGAAAAAAGCACCCGAAAGGAAAATGCCTTTCAGGTGCCATAAATACCATGACAAAGGAGGTTCTCTTATAAGCTTCCGACCACTTCGGATCTAAGCTTACGTCACAAATTGACGAATAAGAGAAAGTCTTTTTCCATCCAGACTATACTGTCGGTACCGGAATCACATTGTCAGAAGGAAATCCGAAACATCTCAGATCTCATCTTCTGCCTGGTTCACCGGTTCCTGCCCGTAATAACGAGCTCGCGGACTATACCGCCGATCGGGAATTTCACCCTGCCCCAAAGACATTATTCATTATTGGTGCGTTTCAACGCAATCAGAATCATACCACGAACATAAGGAAAATGCAAGTGCAATTTGATAAAAAATTATCAAAGTCAGCAGGATCACTCCCGCTGACTTTGTCTGTCACATATGGATCATGATTCGGATTCGGTAGCAACCGCAGCCCAAACCTTGCAATTGGTTCCGAAGATGTCTGCTTTTCTGAGATCCTCCTGATTCGGACGTCCTCTGTGCAGTAACAAAAAGGAACCGGGACAATGGAACTCCTGATCGGAGATCGGGATCCCTCTCGCCTCACAGATCTTCTTTACCGGGCCCAAGATGGTGCTGTAGGTAGAGGAGGTAGAGAAACAATAAACCATTCCCACCTTCACTCTCAGGCTGCGAAGAAATTTTTCGACAGATTCATCACATTTTCCTGCGTAAACCCCTCCACCGAGAAACAGGATATCCACATCCTCTCCGAGGGGAACGGAAATATCCATGGGCGTTACACCGACGGAGTTTGCGATCGCATCGGCAATCTTACGGGTATTGCCGGATCTGGACTGATATCGTACAGCTATTTTCATGATATACCTTTCCGATCTGTAAACAGATCACTTATTTCAAGGAATAGTTTGTCTCGCAAGCGAGACAAACAGATTGCCATCGTTAACGCTACGCGTTAACGACGGTTTGTTGCAGGTCTCAGACCTGCAACTTACATAGAGTCAAGATAAGCAATGATCAGATCAGCTGCGGCCTCAATGCCGATGTCGGAGCTGTTGATGCAAAGATCATAACCGGAAGCAACGCCCCAGCGCTTATCGGTATAGTAATTATAATAACTTGCACGGCGTTTGTCCATATTTTTGATGAAACTTGCCGCTTTCTCCGGAGCCACATCGCTGTGGTTGGCAACAACATGAGCCTTTCTTGCTTCATCCGAAGCCGTGATAAATACTCTCACAAGCCCGGGCATTCCCTCAAGAATGTAATCCGCACAACGTCCTACGAAGACACAGGATTCCTGCTCGGCGATCTTCTTGATGGTATCAAACTGAGCCAGGAACAGCTTGTTGTTCAGAGGCATATTCAGATCCGTCAGTGTGCTCATGGCATAGGGGTTCATGGCAATGGAATAGATCAGACTGTTGGTGGGATTCTCATCATTCTGCTCAATGATCTCCTCACAGAACCCGCTTCGCTTGGAGATCTCGGTGATCAGGTTCTTGTCATAGCACTTCACGCCAAGCTTCTCTGCCAGGGCCTGAGCGATCTCCTTTCCGGAACTTCCGGTCTGACGACCGATCGTGATCACAAAATGTTTTCTCTCCATAAACTCCTCCCTCCGGGCTTACGCCCTTTCAAAGTTTTTTTCTCAGCTTTTCGAGTAATTCCGTGAAATACTCCGGCAGCGGAGCCGTCCGTTCTATATACTCTCCCGTAGTGGGATGAGTCAGTCCCAGCACCATTGCATGCAGTGCCTGTCCCTCCAGCTTATAAGGCTGTTTTTCCGGTCCGTAGACCGCATCTCCCAGTAAAGGATGTCCCAGATCAGACAAATGAACACGGATCTGGTGGGTTCTTCCGGTCTCCAGACGACACTCGATATAGGTTGCTTCTCCGAATCTCTCCAGGACACGTACATGTGTCACGGCATGCTTTCCTTCAGATTCGGGCACCACAGCCATTTTCTTGCGGTCCTTCTTACTTCTTCCGATGGCCGCGTTAATGCACAGTCCCTCTTCTTTGATATTGCCCATGCAGATGGCACGGTACAATCGGTTCACAGAGTGGTCCTTCAACTGGGCTGCCACGTTTTTGTGAGAAGTGTCATTCTTACACACCACGATGACTCCCGTGGTATCCCGGTCGATCCTGTGGACTATCCCCGGACGCATGACTCCGTTGATCCCGGAAAGATCTCCGGGACAATGATATAACAGGGCATTCACCAATGTTCCGCTGTAATGACCGGCAGCCGGATGAACCACCATTCCTTTCGGTTTGTTGACTAAAATAATGTCCTTATCCTCGTAAAGGATGTCCAGAGGGATATCCTCGGGCTCCACTAAGGGAAGAGTCCGGATGGCTTCCCGAATGAGGATGGAATCCCCTGCCTTCACAGGGTAGCTCACCTTAACAGGGGCATCATTTACCAGGATCTGACCTTCCTTGATCAGCTTCTGCAGATAAGACCGGGTAAAACCGGGACATTCCGTTGCCAGATATCGGTCGATCCGCTCTCCTTCGTCAGGAGAACCTTCCGGCACAACGATGGTATATTCGAAAAGATTCTCCAAGATCACATTTTCCTTTTTGATAAGATGCTATTATGCTGTTTCGTCCTGATCGGCAACATCATTTTTCTGCTGTTCCTGATCCTTCTTTGCCGAACCGGAACTCAGGTGAAGAAACTCGAATTCTTCCTTTCGGTACAGGGTCAGGGAAAATACCACGATCAGAAACGCCGAGAACGTGATATAAACATCCGCCACATTAAAGATGGGGAAATTGATCAGTTTGATATAGATAAAGTCAGTCACATACTTCATCAGGATCCGATCGATCAGGTTTCCTGCAGCACCGGCAAGTACAAAGACTGCCAGGATATGCAGCGGGATATAATGCTTTCCGTAGGGGATCTTCACGTAAATGAAAAGGACGATCAGAAAGATAATGATACTGATCACAGCCATTACGGTCACGCTTCCCTGGGCAAAGCCCCAGACAGCTCCCCGGTTTTCCGAATAACGAAGCTCCAGAACTCCCTTGATCAGTTCCTTAGCACCGGAGCTTAAGTTGTCTCTGGCCCATTCCTTTGAATACTGATCCAGGAACAAAAGGACCGGAAAGACCACAACCGCCCAGAGCTTATATTTCAAGTTTTCAATAAGTTTGTCCATGTTGTTCAAACGATCACTTTCCTATTCCTATTTTTCAGCGGCATGCATCAAGTGCCGTTAAGATCTCTTCGTCCGTAACCGTAGGATCGATATAGGCTTCTCCCACAGAAGACAGAAGAATGAATTTGATCTTTCCCTGATCCATCTTCTTGTCATTTTTCGAAACTTCAAGGATCTCTGCAGAAGAAAGCCTTTCCGGTACATCCACAGGAAGCTTCAGGCTCTCAAAGCAGGCCTTGATCAAATCTGCCTCTTCAGAAGAAAGATATCCTCTCGCTTCGGAAATCCTTGCAGCCACCACGGTACCTATGGAAACGCACTCACCGTGAAGGAGTTCAAAGTTCATGAGACGCTCAATGGCATGACCGCAGGTGTGACCTAAATTCAGGATCCCGCGGATCCCCTTTTCTGTAGGGTCTTCTTCCACCACTTCACGCTTACAGTCTGCACTGATATAGATCACGCGCTCCAGATAAGCTTCTTCCCGGCTTAAGATCTTCTCACGATTTTCCATGAGTTCCTCATAGAAATCCTTCTTTCGGATCAGGCCGTATTTAACCACCTCTCCCATTCCGGAAAGGAAGTCTCTCTCAGGCATGGACTTTAATACAGAGGCATTCATATACACCAGAATGGGCATATAAAATGCACCCACCATATTCTTATAACTCCGGAAATCCACTCCGGTCTTTCCGCCCACACTGCTGTCCACCTGGGACAATAAGGTTGTGGGGATCTGGATAAATCTGATCCCTCTGAGGTAGGTTGCAGCCGTAAAACCGGTCAGGTCTCCTACTACACCGCCTCCTAAAGCCACCAGCACATCCTTGCGGTCAAACTTGGCCAGGATCAGTTTCTCATAAACATCGCTGACCACATCCAGATTCTTGGAGTTCTCTCCCGCAGGAAATACAAAACTGATCACCCGTCCCTGATCCATCACTTCCTGAGGATCCAAAGAAGGATACAGGACTGAGGCAAACAGCGATTGGATCTTTTCAAGATACAGCGGAGCTACGTTGGAATCCGTCACAATACAGATCTTGCGACCTTCGATCCCCAAAAGGCCCAGTTCCGAAGCAAGCCTGTCAAAGCTTTGCTCGATCACTACGGGATATAACTCCTTTCCCTCCGGATCATGGACCGTAAAACGATAAGACATTGGAATGAGTTCCTTTCTGTTGTCGCACCTTATGACGATGCGACGGATAAGTTTCCACAACCGGGAACATTTTCCCGGTTGATAAAGAGACAGGAGCCGGGCTCTTCACCTGACTCCTGCAATAATTCATTGATCACAAATCATGTAGAAGAACGGGTCAGCGAACGTTCATGTTGAAGGACAGGGGGCCGAGGCCGCTGTCAAGCTTCTCAAGATCCTCACCGTTCAGTTCCACATCCTCAGGTGTAGCAAGGAAGATATAAACAGAGATCTTCTCGAAATGAGCATTGATCGCATAGCATGCGCCAGCGAGGAAGTCGATGGCTCTCTGTGCTTCTCCGATATCGCCGCCCTCAAAGTTGATAATGATGGACTCATGATCTAAGAGGCTGTCAACACATGCTGTGATGTCCTCCTGAGAGATCGGCTTTACGACTCTGATATTAACTGAATTTCCCTGCGGTGCTTGTTTCATAGGTATAACCCTCCCTTTTTGTTTTTCTGCTTTTTTGATCGCCGGTCTGGCCGGCTTTACAGGCTCCTCCGAATCATCTTCGTAGAAACTCTCGTCACTTCGTCCCCTCGCGGGAAGATCGAAGGAATCCTCGTCATCTTCGGGTTCGTCGTCATCGACGCCCAGATTCATTTTCTTCAAGAGATCATCAAAGACTCCCATTCCAACACTCCTTTTTTAACTCTTAAACACTGTAGTTCCGTGCTCCGAAGATCCCGGTGCCCACACGTACCATTGTGGCCCCCTCTTCCACGGCAACCTGATAATCTCCGGTCATGCCCATGGAAAGGATATTCATACTGATATTATCCATATTTTTGGCATTCATGTCAATAAACAATTCTCGCATGGCACGAAAAACAGGTCTGTTTTCTTCCGGATCCGAAACATAAGGTGCAATGGTCATGAGACCCTTCACCTGAATATGCTTGAAAGAAGAAAGCTGCATAAGAAGCGGCTCCACTTCTTCCGCCTTCAGACCGAATTTGGATTCCTCCTCTGCCATGTTCACCTCCAGTAAAATGGGGGTAATGACTCCGGCCTTTGCAGACTCCTTATCGATCTCCTCTGCCAGCCTCAGGGAATCCACGGAATGGATCAGTTCCACCCGGCCCATCAGATACTTGACCTTGTTTCTCTGAAGATGACCGATCATATGCCAGCGGATCTGTGCTTCGGGAAGAGCCGCAGCAACTTCATCGATCTTCTCGCAAAGCTCCTGTACCTTATTCTCACCGAAGACCAGCTGATCTCCGTTCTCGACCGCATCGATCACGGCGGCTGCCGGATTGGTCTTGCTGACTGCGATCAGCGTAACCTCCCCGGGATCTCTCCCGGCCTTTTCACAGGCCTTTCTGATATTTTCTCTCACCGATCCGAGATTATCCGAGATCGTGCTCATGTTACTGCCTCCTCTGTTTTCAGTTCAAAGAACCGAAAACTAGTTAACTAACTGTTTTTCTTTTACGCCATCTGCGTCATATACCACATGGTCGTAAGGGCTGATGCTGTAGGACTGGCCTTTGGCAACCATATAGTAATCGTTGATCTCATCCAGGACCTTGATCCTTCGGAACATGGTATAACCTTTGTTCACGTTAAAAACGCCCTTCAGAGTATCTGTTGGTCCGATATAATATTTTTCCTGGGAATCCTCTTTCACTACATAATCCCCTACGGAGAACACATCCATGCTGACGTAGTAGTTACCGTCCACCAGTGCATAAAGAGTTTCCACCCGATGTACCGGTTCATCTACTTCATTGGAAGGAGAAACCAGAAGGAAGCCCAAGGACTTGCCGTCCTGACCGTAGGTTGCGAAGCTCTGAGGGATCAGATAGAATTTCTGCTCCGTTACAGCAGACTTCGGGATCTTCAGACCGGATCTGACATTGGATACGATCCGGAAGTTCAGATATCTGCTGGAAAGAGTTCCGTAGCTCTTATTGTTAAAGGTACACTTCATATACTCGGTACCGTCCGTCTGCTTCACGATCTGAACAGGAACGGTAACTTCAATATCCTCATTGATCAGATACAGCGTGATATAGGATGAGGACCGATTAATGAAATCCCGGGTCTTACTGTTGAGCGGGAAGTAGAGATACCAGTCGAAATCCGTTACCTCACGGTAAATGGGATCACCCTTTTTCACCACCGATCCCGGATTCACCACCTCTTTCTTGTAAAGAGAGGTATCAAACATGGCAGGACTCAGATCCTCTTCCTTGAAGTTCTCAAAACCGTCTGTTCCGAACAGGACCGTAGAGGAATGATCCATCTTGATCTGCTGATAATGACTGATATCAAGGGAATCGGAGATCTCCTTGACCGCCGCATCATAGTAGAAGGAAATGATCTGATTGTTCATCCGGTTCTTGGTCAGCTGCACCGCTGAAAGTCCGGTCTTCGGATAATCCGTGGCCAGGTCATAGAGACTGTCCTTCAGGCGATACCATTGTTCTGTGGTGAAATTATCCACTCCTTTATCCAGCTGGGCCGAAAGAAGCTCAGAGAAATTCCCGGTCTCATCCACCGTGTAGATCACGGAGTCTGCTCCCACCTTTTCTCCGTCCTGAACATAAAAGTTGATGTTACCGCCGGCCTCCGAAGTGATGACTTTCTCATCACGGATGATCAGACCGGTGATCACATCGGAATTACTGATGGTAATGGGCTCTACAAGGATCGGTGTCAGATGAGTTCTGTGGAAATAGGAATATACGATCAGGGCAATATAACCCAATACCAGGGCAAGAAAAATAAAGATCGGATTGAACCGACGCACTTTTTTGATCCTGATGATATTCTTTCCATTCGATTGGCTGCTCATACTTAACGATCCTCTATAAAGACACCGGGAAACCGTATTCTTGCCCCACGCTTTCCCGGTGTAGATTCCTCGATTCGATTTTTTATCGGCACAAGCCTTCTCTTCTTATGCCATTATGTTCCTGGTTAAAGACCTTTAAGGTCACAGTGCAATGGTGATATACTTCTTTGCGGATTCAGGGATTTCTTCCTGATCCAGAGAAATACTGATGATCATATCAACGCCGAACTTCTCGCTGATGGCATTCAGTTCATCAATGGTCTCGGCAATATCCTTGCCCTCAAGATGTGCCAGCTTCAAAAAGCTGTCCAGATACATCTTCTCAAGATCGTGATCCTGAGAAATGATACCGCAGAGGAAGCCTACGAACGCGTTGGTAGACTTAATTGTATATTCCTCTACATCAATTAAGCGAACCTTTCTGTTCAGTTCGTACATATGCTTGGTTCCCTTATCCAGATAAACCACATCTCCCTGTACTTCCGTAACAGCCAGATTCGCCTGATCCAACAAATATTTTGTTTTACCTTTGCCGTGCTTTCCTGAAATAATCGAAATCATAATAGTAACCCTCCTTTGGACTCATTCTCACGAGGAGAACTTCTTGAAATGATTATAGCGTAAAACACCGAAAAGGGCAACCACAAAAAAGCAAAAACTCCAAAAACAGGGGAACTTTTTTTATGCTTTTTCGTAGATTTCACACAATGATCATAAAACGCGGAAACCGCCCGTATTATCGGGCGGTCTCGGCCAGTTTATGTAAGGTATCCGTAGTTTCTTTCTCGGTCTTTGTGCCCACTACCATAGCCACATAACGGTTCCTGTGATCGGTCATGAAATAGAAGGCGTCACAGTGTCCGCTTCCTGCCGTCGAGGAAGACATTGCCGTGAGAAATGAATAGTCCTCCGGCAGATCAAACTGCTTGTTCAGGTAGACATTGGATGAGATCCACTCCTTTTCCACTTCTTCTCCCTCGGCATCCTCGTATAAAGCCAGATAATAACCGGTTCCGGCAGCATCTACGATCACGTCTCTGGACATGGCAACGGAAACCATTCGTCCCGCTTCATACAGATTGGTGGTTGCCCCTTCCTGATCAAGGCCGGTGGCATTCACAAAGGTGGTATGGGTAAAGCCGAACTCTTCCGCAGTTTCATTCATCATATCCACAAACTCTTCCACAGAACCTGCAGTGGCAATGGCCAGCATGTTTGCGGCATCACACCCGGAGCAGACGAACATTCCGTAGAGAAGCTGTTCATAGGTCAGGGAATCTCCTTCCTTTAACTTAGCCAGCTTACAGTTCTCCAGGCCCTCTAAAGCCTCCGGATCAAATGTGACCTTCTCCGACAGGTCTTCGACATTCCGTACGGCCACATAAGCAGTCCAGAATCGTGTCAGTCCTCCCATGGTCACTTCAGGAAAATCCTGTCCCAGAAACTCATCCGTATAATCGCGGCTGTCACCGGTCAGCTGAAGGACAATTCCGTATCCGTTCTCTCCAACCTCCTCCACGGCGCCGAAGGCATTTCCCAGGGGTTCCGTGTAGACGATGGGTGCCGGTATGTTACCCGGAATAACAGGTCCCGCCGGGATCTCTTCCGCAACATCCTCGGGTGACACATAACCCACCAGGTCCGTCAGCTTCATTTCCCGGAAATCGGAAGGCTTTCCTCCTCCTTCTCCGGAATAATTCATGATAGGCACGGAAGGAGTCTTTGAACAGGCTGTCACGGACAGCATGACAAGGGCGGAAAGAACCGGGATTAGTGATCGTTTTACAGTTTGAAAGCACCTGCTACGGATCATAACGATCCCTCCTTTACTTCTTGGATCACTTCGATGCCGTCTCCCACACCGGGGGAGATCTTATTGACCAGATGGGTGGTCCGGACCGCTTCATGGCGGACCATTCCCACATTCAGTACCAGTCCTACGCCGCAGCACATGGAGATCAGGGAACTTAAGCCCGCACTCACAAAAGGAAGAGGAATACCGGTATTACACATCATACCGGTGGCAACGGCAACATTTACCAGGGTCTGGAAGGCGATCAGGGAGCCGACTCCGGCTGCAATGAGCTTACCCTCAAGATCAATGGCTCTCCGGGCTGTGATAAAGCATTCCACCACGATCAAGGTCAGAAGGATTACTACTGCACAGCAGCCGATAAAGCCCATTTCCTCACCGATGATGGTCAGGATAAAGTCTGTCTGAGCCTCGGATAGGAAGTTTCCGGTCTTTACGGAGGCATAGGAATCGTTTCCGATGCCCTTACCTGTTAAGGAACCGCTTCCGATCGCAATGATGG
Source organism: Lachnospiraceae bacterium (assembly GCA_017614345.1). Lineage (GTDB taxonomy): Bacteria > Bacillota > Clostridia > Lachnospirales > Lachnospiraceae > JAGACB01. The sequence goes on along the minus strand of JAGACB010000049.1, from coordinate 12,027 downwards.
AATAAGCCTGCTGATACCACTGATCCGCAAATTCCTGCGGATAGATAAAGGACAGTATACGGTTTCTCTGATACGGTTTGATAATGGATTCCGGGATCTTTCCCTTCAGGAGCATAACGATAAAGACCGTTCCCGAAGGGATCACCACCGCCATTGTGGACAGGATCCATTTATAGGAGATTCCGGCCATATAGATCATGACCACAAACAGGTAAATGAGGACAATGGTTGTGGAAAGGTCCGGCTGTTTGTAGATAAAGGCCCAGGCCGTGGCACACACACCCAGGATCAGCAAAATGGCCCAGATCTTATTGATCTTCTTTGCCAGAAGCCCCATCATGGCCGCCATTACAAGGATCAGCATGATCTTGGAAAACTCCGAGGGCTGAATGGTAAAGGAACCGGAGGAGGTCAGGGCGATCCACCGCTTCGCTCCCTTACTGGTCTTTCCGATGAGCCTTACCATAAGTAACAGAAACAGATCCATCAGATGGATCGGAATGAACAGCTTCATATACAGGTGATAATCGATAAAGGTCAGCACCAGGATCATAAAGGCTCCCGCCGCCATACCTATGACCTGCTTGTTCTCCAGACCTGCATTGGTATTACCCGAGGTTGCAGACCGGATGGCTACATAACTGACACCGAAGAGGATCAGCACGTAAAAGATCATTTTGAAATTGAAATTCTTCAGATGATAGTCCTTATACATCCTGATCTCCCTTCTTTAGAATAGTTAATAGGAATAGTTTGTCTCGCAAGCGAGCCAAACGTAGGGCGCCGATTAAGCTTCGCTTAATCGACGATTGTTGAAGGTTCTGAAGAACCTTCAACTTAGTCACTCGTCTCCTCATGGTTGGAGATGGAGTAAGCGTGTTGTGCGAGGATCTCCTCAAGGGTGATCTCGTCGTAGATATAATTGTAGACTTCGGTTGCCAGGAATGCGCAGTTACCGGAAGCGTAGCCGTTGGGGATGGTGATGGTCACGGAGATCTCAGGATCCTCGTAAGGGGCATAGCTAACAAACTGTGCATGCTCGGAACGGAATTTGTTCTCCTGAGCGGTTCCTGTCTTACCGGCAACATCAACGACGCAGTCGGACAAATGAGAGGAAACGGTACCCACGGTATCATCTACGTAATGGGTAACACCGTACATTCCGCTCCGCACGTCTCTCCAGGTGGAATCCTTGAGTTCGATCTTGGATTCGATCACCGGTTCATGGCTGTAAACGGTCTCTCCTGCTGCATTCTCAATGCGGTTTACCAGAGTCATCTCATAGAGATTTCCGCTGGCAAGGCCGGTAACATAACGGGACAGCTGAACGGTGGAGTAACTGTTCTTTCCCTGTCCGATTGCGGATGCAACAGGCTCCTCAAAGGAAATGGTGGGCTTTCTTTCATTCATCTCAATTCCCGTGGTGGAATCCAGACCGAACATGGTAGCGTACTTGGAAAGTACGGAAAGGCCCTGCTCCGCGTTAAAGGAGCCGTCAACCATACTGAGCTGATAACCGATATTGTAGAAATAGACGTTACAGGACTGAGCCAGAGCTCCGCGCACCGTCAGATTTCCGTGACCGGTAGGTCCGATCCAACAGGTGGGGTTCGGCTTAACCAGGTCGAACACACCGTTACAGTTCACACGTTCATCGGACTCCACGATGCCCTCTTCCAGTCCCGCAATGGCGGAAACCATCTTGAAGGTGGATCCGGGAGCAATGGTGGTCTGAGTTGCACGGCACACCAGAGGGGTGGACAGATCATTCTGTACCTTGTTCCAGTAGGTAGGATTTACGGTACCGGACATCTGATTGTTGTCATAGCTGGGGTAGGAAACCAGAGCCAGAACCTCTCCGGTCTTTACATCCGTAACAACCACTGCACCGGAGCAGGGGTCAAGTGCCAGCTCCGCAGGAGTGATCTCCAGAAGGCGGATCTTCTCCACGATAAAGTTAAATGCGGTATCCGCATTTCCGTTTTTCAGTTTCTCATAGCTGTCGGGATCTTCCTTCAGGATGCCCTGATCAAAAAGAGCCATGCAGAGTTCATTTCCCGTGATCACTTCGGAACGGATCAGTTCTTTATAAACCTGCTTATGGAAGGAGCTGTTCCGCTCCATTTCCTCTGCAAGAGCATTGATGATGAGCTCATAAGCTTCATCCGTACTGTTGTAGAGGTCTCCGTTGTCAAAGGAAGAGGTATCCACCCAACCGTGAGCTATGGCGTAGGAAAGAAATTCCTTCAGACTGATCTTTCCGGCTTTCCAGTCACGGAAGGTACTGTCATCCGCATTTACCAGAGAGGTGTCTACGATCTTCAGTTCCTTCACCAGCAGATCCGAATAAAGGAAGGTCATGTACTCCTGATAGGTATCCGACAGCTTTTCATAAGGCGTGGGATCCGAACGGTACAGTTCCTCATTCAGATAATTGCAGACCTGCCGATACCGGTGGGAATACTCGTTGTAGATCTTCTTCTCGTTCTCGGAGGCATCCTCCCGGCCCAGATCATCGATGGAGATCACGTTGTTGTTGATGAGCTGGAAGTAAACATTTTTCACCGCAATGTAGGGCTTTTCATCCGTTCCGTCGGATTCATAATCGTAGGGAACAATGTAGTTCACCAGGATACCTGCGATCATCTGCTCCAGCAGGTGATAGATACCGATGGTCATATCCGCATCCACAGTCAGGTAAATGTCATCGCCGGCGGTACTGTCCACCGTTCCGATGACCTCTGTGATCCGACCCACACTGTCCTTGTAGATCTGCTGACTTCCCTTGGTTCCGTGGAGTTCCTGCTCCATCAGAGCTTCAATTCCGGTCTTACCCACAATATCTCCGGCCTCATAGGCAGGATCCTTTGTCTGAAGGTCCTCAAGCTCCTCGTTGGAGGCTTTTCCGGTATAGCCGATGATATGAGAAAAATAGATGGAATCATTATAGACACGGATACTGTCATCCTCGATGCCGAGACCGTCCACATAAGAAGAAAGCTCCGTAATGGCAGCAATGGTGGCGGGCTGGATGTTCCGGGATATGACAATGGACTTGTATCTGGTATAGGCAGAAGCCGTCATGGCATAACGGACTGCCAGAAGATTCAGAGTGGTCTCATCATCTAAGGTCACCGGCTGCTTGTTTGCATCCGTCAGCTTATCCACACGATAGGTCTCGATCATGTACTGATAGACATCGGGCGCAGAAAGCTCATAGACATCGATGTTTTTATTTTTCAGAAGCTTTTCCACAGCAGCCTTGCCGCCGTAAAGATCACGGACAAAGCGCTTTCTGGTGGGCTCGGATACGGCGGTGAATACAACCTTTCCGTTCTCATCCAGCATCAGAGGGACGTCGGATTCAATGGTCTCTCCCTGCTCCTGCAACAGCTCCACAAACTTCAGGACAGCCTGGTTCTTCTGATTATGGGTATGATAGGTACCGATATCCGAAAAAACCACGCTGTAGGTCAGCCGGTTATAGGCCAGAAGCTTTCCGTTCCGGTCGTAGATATTTCCCCTGGTGGCATCTAATGTCAGGGAATCCTTGATCTTCTCGATGTATTCTTCCTGATAGTTATCCGCGTTCAGGATCTGCAGATAGAAGAATCTGCCGATCATTACCCCGGAAAAACAGAGGATCATGATGAGCACGATCAGGAAGCGCATGGAGAAGAACTTTACGAGTCCCTCTTTGACCACGCCTAAGACTTTACGCAACAATCGTCATCTCTCCCTTTCGCTCAGCATGCTTGATCCGGCTGTTGATGGATTCCAGGATCCCGTAGAGGACCAGCATGAACACAATGGTCAGAGCAAATTCGGGGATCATGATCCCCTTCACATACTCCAAAAATCCAAGCCTTCTTCTCAGAAGGTAGGAAAATAAATACACATACAGATGGTACAGGAACTCGGATCCCGTTACGAAAATTAACGGTACCATTACCATATCCTTCAGGACGATCTTGGAAAACAGACCGTTTAAGAAACCGATATACATGTAAATGAGCGCAAAGAACCCGATCATGGGGCCTCCGTAGAAGATATCCACCAAAAGGCCTGCGGTAAATCCGATCCAGAGTCCTCTGCGTCTTCCGCGGAGGATCCCGAAGCTGCTCACACAGCACAGTACCAGATTCGGAACAATATTCAGATAGGGGATCCTTCCGAGAAGCGCCGTCTGCAGCGTAAACAGAAGCAGAACACTGGCCACCACGAAGATGATCCGGAGAATAAGATATTTTCTCTTTTCCATGGGATCTGGTGTTTCCTTTAACAGTCATTTTCCCGGACCTAAAGCGGTCCGTATCATTTTTCCTTCAGGGTCTTGATGATCAGAACCTCATCCAGGGTTGAAAAATCAACGGCCGGAATGAGACGTCCCGATTTCGTCAGCATATTCGGATCCTGTTCCACCTCGGACACATATCCGATCAGGATATCCGGCAGATAATACTTACTTAAGTTCGAAGTGGTGATGGCATCTCCCACCCGGATCTCATCGTTGTTGTCGATGTAACGGATCTGAATGGTACCGTTATCCATAACTCCTGCCGTATCTCCGCGGACTATACATGCAGAGCCTGTTGTCAGGTCAATGGCAGCCACGTTCATGGTGTCATCGATAATAGAGGTAACTGCAGCGTGATGATCTCCCACCGAGGTGACAATGCCCACAAGACCGTTTCCGTGGACCACCACCATGTTGGGTTCAATGCCGTCAAGCCTTCCTTTGTTCACCGTAAAACGGTAGAACCAGTTCTCGGAAGTGGAGGAAATAATGGTAGCTCCGGTCATTTCATAATCCGGATAGCTCTCCTTCATCTCCAGGAGGCCTCTCAGCTCTCCAAGCTCGTGCATCTTCTGCTCATTCAAGGCAAGCTGGGCACGAAGGGCTGCATTTTCCTCTGTCAGCTTCTGATTCGTCTCCAGCAGCTCATTCATGCTGATCCGCTGATCAATGGCTTCCGCTCCCTGATTTCCCAGGAAATTCATTCCGGTCTGGAGTGGCACCACCAGATATCCGAAGGCCGTACGAACAGGCACTGCACTGTCGGACATGAAATAGGTCACGGCCATCAGCGCAAGACAGACTATGGTCATGATAAAGAGGATTCTTCTGGGGGGAAATTCGATCCCGAAGAGCTTATTCATCTGCCTGTTCTCCTTTCTTCATAATCTGATGATCCGGTCAATGATCCGGTCAAAGCTTTTGCTGCTCCGCAAAACTGTAGTAGCAATGATCACCTAAGATAATATGATCTGCCAGATCGATCCCCAGGAGTTTTCCTGCATCCCGGACACGCTCCGTGATCTCCTCATCCTCGGGGGATGGAGAAGGGTCTCCGCTGGGGTGGTTATGCAACAGTATAATATGGACGGCCTCAAATTTCAATGCCTCACAGAAAATCTCCCTGGGAGAGATCAGTGAGGAATTCACCGTTCCGGTGCTTAAAACCCGGTCTGTAATGAGTTTGAACCGGGTATCCAGGAACATGACAGTTACCTGTTCCCGGGAACATCTCAGCTGATCTTCCATATAATATTCCGCAATGGACTCCGGCCGGTTAAAGGAAAGCTTCACCTTCGCTTCCTTCTTTGCCATTCTTCTGGCCAGCTCTCCGATACAGAGCAGCTGGATCGCCTTGACTCTTCCGATCCCGTGGATCTTCACGAGTTCTTCGTAGGTGGCTTTTCGAAGGAACAGGATCCCCTCGCCGTTTCCCAGATCCGTAAGGATCCTGGCGGATAAGTCCATACAGCTCATGCCCGTGGGTCCGCTCCTCAGAAGCACTGCCAGCAGTTCTTCATCCGAAAGGCTTTCCGGGCCGTAAGCTTCACATCTTTCATAAGGTCTCAGTGTTTTGGGCAGGCCCGCAATGGGTCCCACCAGATATGTCTCGTCTGTTATCATCAGCATTTTCTCCTGCTATCCGCATCTCTGCAGCACGCAGGTCTTCTTTGGTGACGAGCCCTGCATGCATCAGTTCCTGCAGAGACATCATAATTCCGTATTTGCCGTGATACCAGGTCAGACCGCCCTGGAAGAAAACGGTATAAGGCTCCTTTAAGGGGCCATCCGCACTGAGTTCAATGGAGGATCCCTGGACAAATGCTCCTGCCGCCATAATGACCTGTGAGTCATACCCGGGCATGTCCCAGGGCTCCGGAGTCACATAGCTGTCCACAGGGGCTGCTTCCTGAATTCCCTTACAGAAGGCCAAAAGCGCTTCCGGCTTTTTCAGAGTCACCGCCTGAATGATATCATGGCGGGGCTCCTTCCAGGAAGGACATACGTCAAAGCCCAGATTCTCATAAACGGCAGCGGCAAAGATGGCTGTCTTTTCCGCACCGGCAGTGACCACAGGACTTAAGAAAAAGCCCTGATAGAAGGAAGGAAGGATTCCGAGATTGGCACCAACCTCCTGTCCCAGGCCCGGAGCACTTAAGCGGTAGGCACAACGCTTCACGCACTCTTCGGTTCCTGCGATATATCCGCCTACACTGGCCAGACCGCCGCCGGGATTCTTAATGAGAGAACCCACGATCATATCCGCACCGAAATCGGAAGGCTCCGTCCGGTCCACAAACTCACCGTAGCAGTTATCCACCATACAGATCAGATCCGGTTTGATGCTCTTCATAAAACGGATCAGTTCTCCGATACTTTCCGGGGAAAATGTAGGTCTCGATGCATAGCCTTTGGACCGCTGAATGGTGGCAAGCCTTGTCTTTTCATTAATGGCTTTTCGGATTCCTTCGTAATCAAAGCTTCCGTCTTCCTTTAAGAGTACCTCGTTATAGGAAACGCCGTACTCCTTCAGAGAACACTCGCTGTCCCTGATACCGATGACTTCCTCAAGGGTATCATAGGGTCTTCCCACGGGAGAAAAGAGTTCATCTCCCGGACGAAGGTTTGCCGAAAGGGCAATGGCAAGTGCATGAGTTCCGCAGGTGATCTGAGGACGCACCAGAGCAGCCTCTGTATGGAAGGTATCTGCATAAACCTGTTCCAGTGTCTCTCTTCCGCCGTCGTTATAGCCGTAGCCCGTGGTCATGGCAAAATGGTTCTCACTGACACGGTTATCATGCATGGCCTTTAAGACCTTCATCTGATTATACTCGGCAGTCTCATCGATGGCTGCAAAGCGATCCTTTAAGAGAGGCAGTACCTTGGATACATAGCTTATGATCTCAGGCTCGATTCCCATGGGGCCGTAGATGGCATTCAGGTTCTCGCAGGTTTTCATTGTTCCGTCATTCATAGTCATTGAATCAGTTTCCTTTGTTTCAGGCAGTCAAGCGCCTTGGTAAGCAGCTCCGGGTCTTCCGCATCCAGCCAGATCAATGAAGGATCCCTGAAATTCCGAAACCATGTAAGCTGCCTCTTGGCAAAATGCCTGGTATTCTTTTTGATCTCCTCTACCGCTTCCGAAACGGTGCATTCTCCGTCCAAAGCCCGGTAGAGCTCTTTATAGCCGATGCCCTGCATGGAGGTCATGGTTTTGGTCACTCCGGCTTCCCGAAGACGCCGGACCTCCTCTAACAGGCCCTCAGCCATCATTTTCTCAACCCGCTCATCGATCCTGGCATAAAGTCTCGCCCGGTCAGGCACGTTGAGAACAAAAAACACATAGTCATAAGGGGAGATCCTGGTCTTTTCCGATTCGTTATGTTCGGAAATGGGTCTTCCCGTTGTTTCAAAGTATTCCAAAGCACGGATCACACGCTTCCGGTTGTTCGGATGGATCTTCTCACAGGACTTCGGATCCACGGAAAGAAGGCGTTTCCACTGGGCTTCCTGACCCTCCGGAGTCTCTCCTTCCTCTTCCAGCCGTTTTCTGACCTCAGCATCAGCCGGGCAAATGTCATCCTCAAAATCAATCCCATACAGCACCGACTGAATGTAAAAGCCGGTTCCTCCGGTCATGACGGGGATATGTCCTGTAGGATAGATCTCCCGGTCCATGGCTTCCTGCGCTAACTGCCGGAACTTTGCTACGTGAAACTCCTCCGTAGGATCCAGGATATCGATCAGATGATGCCGGATACCCCCCATCTCTTCCGGAAGCACCTTAGCAGAACCGATGTCCATACCGCGATAGACCTGCATGGACTCGGCACTAAGGATCTCGCCGCCCACAGCCTTTGCCAGCTCCACGGAAAGTTTGGTCTTTCCGGCAGCGGTAGGCCCGGCGATCACGATCATTTTTCTTTTCTGCTCCCTAATATCATTCGGAAGGGTGTCTGTCCTGCCGGTCAGCATATTCCTTGATCCTTCTTTCATTTATCCGTTGATTCGGTTTTCAAAGCGAAGCAGAGAAAAGGTCTCCGTTTGTTACGAAACAGAAACATCAATCCTTATCAATGATCCGCTTAAACTTCTTATCCAGATCCGATCTGGTGAACCGGATCAGCGTAGGTCTTCCGTGAGGGCACATATAAGGATTCTCCAGAGCCATCAGGTCCCGGATCAAGGCCTCTGCCTCCGGAACACTCAGTACGTTGTCTCCCTTGACTGCAGCCTTACAGGACATGGTAGCCACACGGTCGTAAAACATATCACTGCCGCTTAGCTTCTCCACATCATCCAACACGGAATCAAGGATCTCACGGACCAGGTCCAAAGGATCGATATCCGGAATGGATAAGGGGATCCCGCGGACCGCAAACTCATTGCCCCCGAACTCCTCGATCTCATAGCCCATCCGCTCAAAATCAGCGGAAAGCTTCTTAAGGGCTGCCTGTTCCCGATCACTTAAGGACAGGATCACGGGCGGAGAGATCTTCTGGGAAGCGATCATTCCGTATTTCCGGAAGGCCTCCATGTTCCGTTCAAACAGAACCTTCTCATGGGCCGCATGCTGATCCATCATGAACATTTCCTTGCCGTATTCGAAGATCCAGTAGGTATCAAAAACCTGGCCAACGATCTTGAAACGGATGGTTTTCTCTTCCGGGATCAGATTCTCTTCCATCAGAGTACCCTGATGATATTCTACTGTGGCCTTTGAGGACAATGAATCAGTTTTCTCAGTTGTTTCGGAAACACTCTCTTCCACGGGAAAAGCTTTCTTTTCGGGCTCTTCGGAAGTTGTTTCGACATTATTGTCTTGAACAGCGAACGGTCTTTCTCTGACCTGCACTTCCGCCACCGGAACAGATCTATCCGTCAGGCTCTTCTCTGTGGGAGTCGTAAAGCTCTGGACCTGAGAACCGGAGCTTCTTTCCGGAACGGAACTTTTCCCGGATGTACCGGAAACAGCCTTAGGCTCCGGAAATCTTGCCTGATACTCCCCCAGCTCCTTGACCTGCTCTCTCCGGATCACCTCAAAGGGTTCGGGAGCCCGGTTTTCAGGTCCTGTGGCATTCTGTTTTTCTTCCTGACGGTCCTCCTTGGCCAGATTGACCTCTGGGATGAACTCTCGGCCGGACAGGGCATTTACCACGGTATAATACAGGAAGCGGTAAACCTCTTCTTCCCGGGTGATACGGACCTCGGATTTGGTCGGATGTACATTGACATCCACAAACAGCGGATCCGGATCGATGGAAAGCACCACAAAAGGAAAACGGTGCTGCATCAGGTAAGACTTGTAGCCGTCCTCAATGGCTCTGGTCAAAGCCCGGTTCTTTACATACCGGCCGTTGACAAAATAATTTTCAAGAGAGCGGTTCCCGCGGTTGATCATGGGCTTTCCGATATAACCGCTGACCTTCATGAAGTCATTTTCACTTCTGACTTCGATGAGATTGGATGTAAATTCTCTTCCGTAAATGGCGTAGATCAGGTCCTTCAGGGAAGAATTTCCGTTGGTCACCAGCTTGGTCTGACCATTAACGATCAGTTTAAAGGAGATCTCCGGATGGGACAGAGCCAGACGCTCCACCAGCTCCGTGATATAGATCCCTTCCGTAGCGGAGGACTTCAAAAACTTCTTCCTTGCAGGGGTGTTGTAGAACAGATTCCGGACAAAGAAGGTGGTTCCGAGGGGAGCACCCAACTCTTCCAGCTTCTGCTCCTCTCCGCCGTTAATGGTATAGCAGCAGCCGATGGGCTCTTCCTCACAACGGGTGATCATTTCCACCTGAGCCACTGCGGCAATGGTACTTAAAGCCTCACCGCGAAAGCCCAGAGACTGTACGCTCTTTAAGTCGTCAGCAGATCTGATCTTACTGGTGGCATGGGACAGAAAGGCATTCCGGATCTGCTCCTTGGAGATTCCGATGCCGTTGTCCGTCACCCTCACCAGAGTGGTTCCGCCGTCACGGATCTCAATGGTCAGCGCCGTGGAACCGGCATCAATGGAATTCTCTACCAGCTCCTTTACAACGGAAACCGGCCGCTCAATGACTTCGCCTGCGGCGATCAGATTGACTGTATCTTTATCAAGAATGTGGATAACCGGTTGCATAATGATCGTTCCTTCTCTTCCCGACTGGGTTTCTGCTTCCATTTAGGAAAATGTTTTCGTTAGGAAAATGTTTTCGCAATAATCAGCGTACTATTGCGTATTATTCTTTGATCAGATCCTTCATTTCATACAGGAGATTAAGGGCCTCAATAGGTGTCATCCTGGAAAGATCCCTGCTCTCCAGCATCTTCTTCAGAACCTGTTCCTTTTCATCCGACTCCTGTTCCTGCTTCATCCGGTCCATGAGTGAAAAGATATCATTCTGGACAAAGGAATAGGTGGATGCGATCTGTCCCTGGATCACTTCCTTGGCGTGGAGATTGATGTCCGCACTGGTCAGCTTCTCCAAAAGCTCGGTAGCCTTCTCTGTTACCGCCTCCGGCACTCCCGCAAGACGGGCTACCTGGATACCGTAGCTCTTATCCGCACCGCCTCTGACGATCTTCCGAAGAAATACAATATCTTCTCCGTCTTCCTTTACGGCTATGCAGTAGTTCTGAACGCCTTCCATTACCCCTTCCAGCTCCGTCAGCTCGTGATAATGGGTGGCAAATAGGGTTCTGGCGCCGATCTTCTCCTTATCGGAGATATAATCGCACACCGCCCAGGCAATGGAAAGTCCGTCAAAGGTGGAGGTTCCTCGGCCGATCTCATCAAGGATGATGAGGGACCTGGAAGTGGCATTTCGGATAATGTTGGCCACCTCTGTCATTTCCACCATGAAGGTACTCTGTCCGGAGGACAAGTCATCCGAAGCACCGACTCTGGTAAAGATCCGGTCGCAGATACCTATGGAAGCCTCCATGGCAGGCACATACGAACCGATCTGGGCCATCAGAGTGATCAGTGCCACCTGACGCATATAAGTGGATTTACCGGCCATATTCGGTCCGGTGATAATAAGCATTCTGTGGTCACTGCAATTCAGTGACACATCATTGGAGATAAACAGATCCCCTGCGAGCATCGCCTCCACAACCGGGTGACGCCCTTCCCTGATCCGGATCTCATCGCTCTCATTAATGACTGGCCGCACATAATGATTCCGCTCCGCCACCACAGAAAGCGAAGCAAGGGCATCTAACTGCGCCAGAGCATGAGCCGTCTTCTGGATCCGAACCACCTCTGCACCGATCCGGTCCCGGACCTCACAGAAAAGATCATATTCCAGGGAAAATAACTTATCCTGAGCCCCTAAGATGGTATTCTCCATCTCCTTTAACTCCGGGGTGATATAACGCTCACCGGTGGTCAGGGTCTGCTTACGGGTATAATCATCGGGAACCATGTTCTTATAGCTGTTGGTCACCTCGATATAATATCCGAAGACCTTGTTGTAGCCCACCTTCAGCTTGGGGATCCCGGTACGGGCCCGCTCGGATTCTTCCAAAGTTGTGATCCACTCCTTACCGCCCTGCTGAAAGCTGCGAAGGCGGTCTGCCTCCTCATGATAACCGGGACGGATGATTCCGCCTTCTCTCACGGAAAACGGAGGCTCATCCACAATAGCATCCCGGATCAGACTTGAAAGATCCTCCAGGGGATCCAGGTGATCGGACAGTTCCTGTAAAAGCGAAGAAGAACCGTTCTCATTATTATTTTCCAG
>JAGACB010000048.1 GCA_017614345.1 Lachnospiraceae bacterium | reverse complement strand
CGGGCTGGAACCCATCGACTGGCAGATCGAGAATCTGTAAAAGATCATTGGATTATTTAGAGGGACAATATGAAACTGTTATTGGATTTTTTGAATATCATTGTGAATGCCATTGTGGAGGGGATCACGGAATGGCTTCCGATCTCGAGTACGGGACATATGATGTTGCTCCAGCATTTCTGGAAGTTCAGATCGGAGGAGATCTTTACCCGGGAATTTTTGGAAGTGTTCAACGTGGTGGTCCAGTTCGGTGCCATCCTGGCTGTGGTAACCTTGTACCGAAAGAAGCTGAATCCTCTCAGTAACAAACTGAAGGACACTCAGAAGAAGCGGATCTGGAACATCTGGTTGAAGGTGATCATAGGCTGTATGCCGGCCGGTATCGTGGGAGTTCTGTTTGACGACTGGTTTGATGAACATCTCTATAATGTTCCCGTGGTAGCTACCATGCTGATCCTGTACGGTATCGGATTCATTGTTCTGGAGCTGTTTAACCGCGGAAAGGATGAATTCCGGATCGAGAAGATGAAGGAACTGGATTACGGCACTGTGATCCTAATAGGTCTGTTTCAGATCCTGGCCATCATTCCCGGAACCTCCCGTTCCGGTGTAACGATCTTAGGTGCCATGATCCTGGGGTGCTCCAGAAGCATAGCAGCGGAGTTCACCTTCTACATGGCCATCCCCATCATGGCAGGGGCTTCAGGCCTGAAGATCTTAAAGTACCTGAAGGAGGTGGCGGAAGGCTCTGCCAGCATTAATGCTCCTCAGGTTCTGGCAATGGGCATCGGAATGGTTGTGGCCTATGTTGTGTCGCTGTACGCCATCTCCTATCTGATGAAATTCATCAAGAAGAAGAGCTTTACCGGCTTCGGTATCTACCGGATCGTTCTGGGAATCCTGGTGCTGGTTCTGCTTACGGTCTTTAAGTAAAAAAATACGGGGTTGCCTGAAAAGGGCAGCCCCGTTTCGTTTATTGATGTACTGTTGGTGTCAGTACCGGCTGTTCTAAGTCAGTCGGAAGTGTGATATTGTACTTGCGCTGATATACCAGACGCCACAGGTCGTAGGCCCGGTGGTCCAGCTCCCGAAGGGCAGCTGCCTCGGGGGAGAGCTTCTTTTCATCCGCATTGCGGGTGATGATCCGGAAGTCCTCGTCTTCTTCATTTGTTGCAAGGATGTTTGCAGCTTCCGGATTGACGGCCAGTACCTTGGCATAGGGAGTATCACCGTGGAGACTCCAGTAGGTCAGGTCTTCCTTGGTCAGATCCAGAAGAATATGGATCAGGCACCTTCTGGCCCTGCCGGCCGGATAGGTCTTGCTGGTCAGGATGGCCACCCAGTCCTCAAAGGTGTGGAACACCCCGGAGTTGTTCCGGATGGTGTTGGCGATCTCTTCGTTGACATCCACGTATGCGGTCAGATCACGGCTGCGGTGGATGGCCATTTCCAGAAGATCGGAGAAATCATTTAAGAACAGCGGTTTGGAATAGACCGGATGATCCCCGAAGATCTGCATGCAGACAGGCGGGATATAATTGCCGATGTCACCGTTTTCCTTTACCTCACGGCGGAGACCGGTGGCAGAAGAGAAGGCCTGACCGGAAAGCTCCGTTTCATGATAGCCCTTGCCCATTCTGCGGATGGTATATGCATCCATGGTGCTTCCGGAACGGATTATGGCTTTCAGATATTCAATGGCAAGGATGTTATTGGGCTTGGACATGACCTCTGCGGGATCTTGGATCTTTAAGCCCATTTCATCGGCGCAGACCTCCAGGGCCCTGACTCTTGCAGAGGGAAATGATTCTCCCTCCCGAAGAAAGCTCTGCAGGATGGTCTGATACTTGGCGGGTTCCACGGAAAGGGCACGGGCAATGTCGTAAAGGGGCTGCATTTCCCCGCATTCGCTGCCGAAGCAGACCGCGGGAACTCCCAGCTTATCCAGAATGGAGATTCCTGCCCGGGCAAAGTATTCCGCACTCCCCGTACTGTACATGACAGGAAGGATAATGGCTGCATCTGCCCCGCAGGAGACAGCCATCTTGGCTCTTAAAAACTTGGAGAAGACTGCAGGTTCTCCACGCTGCACAAAGTCACCGCTCATGACTACGATCACGTGCTCGGCACCGGAAAGCTCCTTGGCCTTTCGGATCAGAAACTCGTGTCCGTAATGGAACGGATTGTATTCCGCTATGATTCCTATGGTATTGTTCTTTTTTTCTTCGCTCATTATCATTCCTCCGGATCAGGGGATTTGTGATTCTATTTTATCACTAAATCCGCTGTGACACAATCGTTATCGAACACTTTACAATCTCATTCTTATCATGTACAATAAGGTTCTGAGGTTTTCCGAGGATTTGTAAAAAAACATTTGACAAATGGTTCCGCTCTGTGTATAATTCATTAGTGCGCGTGAGGAGGCCCGTTATGAAACTTGATTTAACAGAACTCCTGACCGTTGACGGAACGGCAAAGGATTATGAAGTTCCCCTTGACATGAAGACCTTTCTTCCGAGAGGGAGCAAGACAGGATATCCCGTGATCTGTGATCATGAGATCAGACTGCATTGCCTTCATAAGACGAAGAGAGAAGTGGAGATCACTCTGGAGATCGATCTTTCCTTACAGATCCCCTGTGATCGGTGCCTGGCACCGGTAAACTATCCCTTCCTGTTCACTGAAACCGAAACGGTTGATTGTAACGCAGATGAGGCATCACGCATTGTGGACCTCAATGAACAGCCATTTATCGATGGCACAACACTGGATGTGGATCGGCTCGTTTATAACGAACTGATGCTGTACCTTCCGGCTAAGGTACTCTGCAGAGAAGACTGCAAAGGCTTGTGCCCGGTTTGCGGAGCTGACAGGAACCGAGTTTCCTGTGATTGCGAAGCAAAAAAGGAAGGAACGCTGTCCGATCAGCTGTCCGGATTCAGAAACCTATTACCAGAAGATTAAAGAGCAGGAGGTGTTAACATGTCTATTTGTCCTAAGAACAAACATTCCAAGGCTAGAAGAGACAGCCACAGAGCAAGCTGGAAGATGGCTTCTCAGAGCCTGGCAAAGTGCAGCAAGTGCGGCGCTCTCATGATGCCCCACAGAGTATGCAAGGCTTGTGGTTCTTACAATAAGAAAGAGGTTGTATCCGTAGACTGATGTTTATAAGGTCTTTGGAAATGTACCGCGAGATAAAACAAGGCTTTTCACCATGTGTGAGAAGTCTTTTTTTATATTGATTTTTTGGTGCCCATCTTGTATGATATCAAGGAATAAAAGTACAGTCGGGTGAGTCTGCTCATCCGGGCTGTTTGTCTTTGACCTGCAGGGGATTTCTGCCGGTCTGAAAGAACAGAACAGGAGTATAGAATGAGTGAGAAGAATCAGGAGATCACGGTTGTAGCGCTCGACGCCATGGGCGGAGACAACGCCCCGGGAGAGATCGTTAAGGGTGCTGTGGCAGCCCTTCAGGCAGAGGAAAAACTGGAGATCAGGCTGGTAGGCCGGAAGGAAGATGTAGAAAAGGCTCTGGAAGGTCTGACCTATCCGGCGGACCGTCTTACCATTGTAGATGCCCGTGAGGTCATCGAGGTAGAGGAGCATCCTGCGGGAGCCATCAAATCCAAGAAGGATTCTTCCATTGTTGTCGGCTTAAAGCTGGTAAAGGAAGGGGAGGCGGATGCATTTGTCTCCTCCGGATCCACAGGAGCGGTTTTGGTGGGCGGTCAGCTCATCGTGAAGACCATCAAGGGGATCCGCCGGGCGCCTCTGGCACCCTTTATCCCCACCAGCAAGGGTCCCTGCCTTCTGATCGACTGCGGAGCCAACGTGGATGCGAAGCCGGAAGACCTGGTGCTTTTTGCCAAACTGGGATATATTTACTGCAAGCATGCAATGCATATTGAGAATCCCAAGGTAGGTCTCTTAAACATCGGTACCGAGGAAACCAAGGGAAATGCCCTGACTCAGGCGGCCTTTCCTTTGCTGAAGGACTGTAAGGAGATCAACTTTGTGGGGAACGTGGAAGCCAGAGAGATCCCGGCAGGAGCCGTGGATGTGGCTGTCTGCGAAGCCTTTGTGGGAAATGTTCTTTTAAAGACCTACGAGGGTGTCGGTAAGACGCTCTTAAGTGAGATCAAGGGAGCATTGCTTTCCAATTTCCAGGCCAAGATCGGCGGTCTTCTGATCAAGAAGACTCTGAAGAAGTCCATGAAGCGGTTTGATGCTTCCGAGTACGGCGGCGCCATGCTGCTTGGCTTAAACGGTCTGGTGGTAAAGGCTCACGGAAATGCAACTTCCAAAGAGATCAAAAATGCGATCCTGCAGTGTGTGGAATTTAAGACTCAGCATGTGCCTGAAGAGTTCAAGAAGATCTTCGGATTGGAGGGATAAGGTATGGAACTGGAAAAATTGGCCAGGATCATCGCTGAGGTACTGAACGTACCGGAAGACGAGATCACAATGGATACCACCTTTGTGGATGATCTGGGAGCAGATTCCCTGGATCTGTATCAGATTGTTCTGGGAGTAGAAGAGGAATTCAATCTGGAGCTTTCGGAAGAAGCTCTTGACAATATTGTCAGTGTGGGAGATGCTGTCCGCCTGATCAGAGAGGAAGCCTGATGGAAGAGAAGACACTCGAAGGCCTGGTGAAAGAACTGGAGGGACTTCAGAAACGGATCGGAGTCACCTTTCATGATCCGACCCTTCTTCTCTCGGCCATGACCCACAGTTCCTTTTATAATGAACACAGAAAACTCCTGACCTGTGATAACGAGCGTCTGGAGTTTTTGGGAGATGCAGTCCTTGAGCTGGTATCAAGTGAACTGCTCTTTCATACACATACCGAGATGCAGGAGGGGGAACTGACCACTTTGCGTGCAAAGAAGGTCTGTGAGCCCACTCTGGCTCATTGTGCCCGGCTCTTTGATCTGCCCAAGTACATTCTCCTCGGCAGAGGAGAGGATATGAGCGGCGGAAGGAACCGGGATTCCATTGTTTCGGATGCACTGGAGGCTCTGATCGGCGCCATTTTCCTGGATCAGGGCTTTGAAGGGGCAAAGGCATTTGTCCTGCGTTTTGTGCTGATCGATCTTGAGGAAAAGGAACTGTTCCGGGACAGCAAGACCATCCTTCAGGAGATCGTTCAGGAGCGGATGGGAGAAAAGCCTGTTTATACGCTGATCGGCGAGGACGGTCCGGAACATGACCGGATCTTCTATATGTCCGTATCCATAGGCGGCAAGGAATATGCCAAAGGCCAGGGAAGCAGCAAGAAGGCGGCCCAGCAGATGGCGGCGGAGCAGGCCATCCTGAAGATCAGGAAGAAGAATAACAATTAACTTTCAGAGGAACATTAATGTACTTAAAAGGGATAGAGGTGCAGGGCTTTAAGTCCTTCGCCAATCGAATGAAATTCGATTTCCATAACGGGATCACCTGTATCGTGGGCCCCAACGGAAGCGGTAAGAGTAACGTTGCCGATGCGGTCAGATGGGTACTTGGTGAGCAGAGCTCCAAGTCACTCCGCGGTTCCAACATGCAGGACGTGATCTTTGCCGGAACCGAGACCAGAAAGCCTCAGGGCTTTGCAGGGGTGTCCCTGATCCTGGACAATTCGGACCGGGTCCTGGAGATCGATTATGACGAGGTTTCCGTTACCAGACGGCTTTACCGCTCCGGTGAAAGCGAATACCTCATTAACGGCAATACCTGTCGTCTTCGTGATATCTATGAGCTGTTTTATGATACCGGTATCGGTAAGGAAGGTTATTCCATCATAGGTCAGGGTCAGATTGAGCGGATCTTAAGCTCCAAGCCCGAGGACCGCAGAGAGCTCTTTGATGAGGCAGCCGGTATCGTAAAATACAAGCACCGGAAAAATGATGCTTTGAAGAAGCTGAATGCCGAGCAGGCCAATATGGAGCGTGTCAGTGACGTGATGAATGAGCTGGAACGCCGTGTGGGACCTCTTGCAAGGCAGTCGGAGACTGCAAAGAATTATTTAAAGCTGCGTGATGAACTGAAAGAGGCCGAACTGAGTCTGTTTGCAGTGGAGCATGCAGAGTATGAAAAGCAGAGCCGTGAACTGGAAGAGAAGCTGGCAGCGGCCGAGCAGGAACTGGCGGATGCCAGAAGTGAAGAGGAAGCTCTTCATGAGAAGTATGAATCTGTCTTAAGCAAGGTTTCCGAGCTTGAACAGGAAATGAGCGATAAGAAGGAAGAGGCTTCCCGGAAGGAGGTCCAGCTCCAGGCATTGTCCGGACAGATCTCCCTTGCCGAGGAACAGATCCGTTCCGAGGAAAAGACCAGGACCGGGGCAGAGACCCGGATCGCCCGGATCGATGAAGAGATCGCTTCCAGAGAGAAGGAAGAGCGGGAGCAGTTTGCTTCGATCGTCAATCTCTCCAAGGAGATCACCGAGAAGAATGAAGAACTGAAGGAAGCAGAGCAGAAGCTGAAGGAGCTGGAAGAGAGGATCGCTCAGGCGGATGAAGAGATTGCCACCGGCAAGGAGAAGATCATTGCCCTGCTTTCCGAGCAGAATGATAATTCAGTAAAGCTTCAGCATTTTGATACCATGCAGGATCAGGCCCTGCTCCGGATCGGAGAATGGAAGAGCGAAAGCGAACGCCTGGTGACCGTGATGCAGGAGGCAAAGGAAGCCTTCCGCAAGGTCAGTGCTGCCTGCGAGGAAAAGCGGAAACAGGAAGCGGATTGTGCAGCCCTTGATGCCAAGATGGCGGAAGACTTAAAGCAGCTTTCCGCGCGGCTCGAGAATCTGAACATTGACATGGAAAATGCTCAGAAGAGCTTTCAGAATTCCACCGCCCGGGCAGAATCCTTAAAGAACCTGGCGGAGCGTTATGAAGGCTACGGTCACAGTGTCCGTAAGATCATGGAGGTCAAGGAATCCTATCCCGGCATCCACGGCGTGGTTGCAGACCTCATCAGTGTGGAAGGCAAGTACGAAACTGCCATCGAGACAGCTTTGGGCGGAGCCATCCAGAACGTGGTCACCACAACGGAAAATGACGCCAAGAACCTGATCGCATATTTAAAGAAGAATCACCTGGGAAGAGCTACCTTCCTTCCCTTAAATGCCATCCGTGCTCAGGGCAGAGGCGGCATTACCCCGGAGGTATTAAAAGAGCCCGGTGCTCTCGGGATCGCCGCTCAGCTTGTGAAGGCGGACCCTCAGTATGCCTCCGTTCTGGAGTTTCTGCTGGGAAGAGTTCTGGTGGTGGACGGCATTGACCAGGCATTAAAGATCGCTAGAAAATATCAGCACAGCCTCAGGATCGTGACTCTGGAGGGAGAACAGCTTAATCCCGGCGGATCCTTATCAGGCGGTGCCTACAGTAACAGCAGTAACCTGCTTGGCAGAAAGCGTGAGATCGAGGAACTGGAAAAGCACGCAAGAGCTGCCGAGAAGCAGTATGAGAAAACCAGTGAGGAGCGCAGAGACGTTCAGGAACAGCGGGCGTCCATCCGTGCTTCCATGGAAGAAAACCGCAAGGAGCGGGAACAGCTGACCATTGCCATCAGTACCCTGAATCTGGAAATGCTCCAGCATGACAAGGATTATAAGGCTGCGGAGGAGAAGAACAATGAGCTTCTTGCCTCCATCCGTGAGACGGAAGAGTCCTTAAAGCAGATGGCGGAAGAAAGCACGCAGCTCCGTAAGCGTCTCGAGGAGATCGAGAGCGAGAACCGGAATTCCGAAACTGCCGTAAAGAGCAGTAACGAATCCATTGATACCCTGAGAAGCAGACGTACCAAGGCGGCAGCCAGAGTTTCCGCCCTGTCTGTGGAAACGGCACAGCTGACGGAGAAGGAAGCTTATTGCCAGGAGCGCAGAGAGCGGCTTTCCCAGGAGATTGAAGTTCTTGAGCACGAGAAGGAGAATCTCGAGGATGCCATGAAGGGCAACAGCCGGAACATTTCCGGAAAGAAGGCCCAGATCGATGCCATCTTAAAGACCATAGAAGAGGGCAGAAAGCAGATCGAAGGCATCGGAGCCGAGGCGGCAGAGATCCAGAAGAAGAGAGATGACTGTGTCAAGAATCAGAAGAACTTCTTTGATCAGACCCAGGAGCTCTCCGAACGCATCCGTCTCCTGAGCCAGGAGCAGGTTCGTTTGTCCAATCAGCTGGAGAAAACGGAGGAGAAGAATACTTCATCCGTGGAGCATCTCTGGAATGAATATGATATGACCCCCAGTGAGGCCATTGAAGCAGCAACTCCCATGAAGGGGAGCCTCACCGAGAACCGCAAGCACATCGCGTTTTTGAAGGACAGTATCCGAAAACTGGGAAATGTCAACGTCAACGCCATTGAGGAGTTCAAGGAGGTTTCCGAGCGCTATACCTTTATGAAGGCGCAGTATGATGACCTCATCGAATCCGAGCGTGCCATTGCGGAAGTGATCGAAGAACTGGAAAAGGGAATGCGTGAGCAGTTCACCGAACAGTTTGCAAGGATCCG
Organism: Lachnospiraceae bacterium; assembly: GCA_017614345.1. GTDB lineage: Bacteria > Bacillota > Clostridia > Lachnospirales > Lachnospiraceae > JAGACB01. The sequence continues at coordinate 2,018 of JAGACB010000048.1, read as the reverse complement.
GGAAGAGTTCAACAAGGCCTTCAAGGAGCTCTTCGGAGGCGGTAACGCCGATCTTGAGCTGGTAGAAGAGGAAGATGTCATTGAAGCGGGTATCCGCATCAATGCTCAGCCTCCGGGAAAGAAACTGCAGAACATGATGCAGCTCTCCGGTGGTGAAAAGGCACTGACAGCCATTGCACTGTTATTTGCCATCCAGAACTTAAAGCCCTCACCCTTCTGTCTTCTGGACGAGGTTGAGGCGGCTCTCGATGATTCCAACGTCGGCAGATACGCTCAGTATCTGAAGACTCTGACCGAGCATACCCAGTTCATTGTCATTACTCACAGACGCGGAACCATGGCAGCGGCCGACCGCCTGTACGGTATCACCATGCAGGAGAAGGGCGTTTCCACTCTGGTCAGCGTCAATATGGTCGAGGAAGAATTATCCAACTGACGGAAACGTTAATGGGAAAAAGGAAACGTTAATGGGAAAACAGGAGGAAGAAAGATTTGTTTGAATTCTTCAAAAAGAAGTTTAAGAAGGAGTCGGAGGACGAGCAGAGTCAGCAGGAAGCCTTTACTTCAGAACAGGCACAGGACGATCTGTCTTATGGTAACGTGACGGATACTTCAGAGCCGATTTCGGCTCAGGAGGAAATATCTGAAGCTCAGATGGTTGAACCGGAATTTTCTCAGACGGAAGAAAAGAAGGAGGAGCCTGAAAAGAAGGAAGCTGCGGATCCGGAAGGATCACAGGAGGCTGCTTCCAAAAAAGGCTTCTTCAGCAGACTGGTGCAGGGTCTGACCAAGACCAGAGCCCAGATCGTTACCGGATTTGATACATTGTTCTCCAAGTTCCATGCCATTGATGATGATTTCTACGATGAGCTCGAAGAGATCATGATCATGGGAGACTTAGGTGTTCGTACCACAGAGGAGATCATCGAGGATCTGAAGGCTTCCGTGAAGCAGGAACATATCAAGAAGCCTGAGGAGTGCCGTCAGTTCCTGATCGATTCCATCAAGGCCAGAATGCAGCCCGGAGAGGATGCCTACCGGTTTGAGACGGAGAAATCCATTCTTTTGGTGATCGGTGTAAACGGCGTCGGTAAGACAACCTCCATCGGAAAACTGGCTGCCAAGATGAAGAGAGGCGGCAGAAAGGTTGTGGTAGCTGCTGCGGATACCTTCCGTGCCGGAGCGATTGAACAGCTTCGTGAGTGGACTGTCAGAGCAGATGTTCAGCTGGTTGCACAGCAGGAAGGAAGCGACGCTGCTGCAGTAGTTTTTGATGCGATCCAGGCAGCCAAGTCCCGTGATGCGGATCTTCTGATCTGTGATACGGCCGGTCGTCTTCATAATAAGAAGAATCTGATGGAAGAGCTTCGGAAGATCGATCGTATTGTGGGTCGTGAATATCCGGATGCTTACCGTGAGACCCTTCTGGTGCTGGATGCCACCACCGGACAGAATGCCCTGGAGCAGGCCAGAGTCTTTAAGGAGATCGCCGATATCACCGGCATTATCCTGACCAAGCTTGACGGAACCGCAAAGGGCGGAATCGTAGTAGCCATCGAATCCGAGCTGAAGATCCCCGTAAAGTATATCGGCGTGGGCGAGAGTATTGATGATCTCCAGCGCTTTGATCCGGATGCATTTGTCAATGCACTCTTTACTCCGTTAGAGGAATAGTTTGCCAAAAGGAATATGAAATACACTTAAAATACAGAAGGTGAAACAACTATGTTGGAACAACTGGAATTAGCGAAATTTGAAGAAGCCTCCGAGATCGTCAATCGTGTGATCCTGGAGACAAAGCTGGTCTACAGTGAGTATTACAGCTCACTGACCGGGGGAAAGGTATATTTCAAGCCGGAGAATATGCAGTATACCGGCGCCTACAAGGTGCGTGGTGCTTACTACAAGATCTCAACGCTCAGTGAAGAGGAGCGTTCCCGGGGGCTGATCACTGCTTCTGCAGGAAACCATGCACAGGGCGTTGCTTATGCAGCAAAGCTTTACGGCGTAAAGGCTGT
>JAGACB010000047.1 GCA_017614345.1 Lachnospiraceae bacterium | reverse complement strand
GCCGGATGTGGAGGGTACCTTAAAGACGTCCTTCGGAAGCTATCTGTATTATGAGATGCTTCCCGTGACCTTTTACGTGCTGAGTGCAGCAGTCTTCTGCGAGATCGCGAAGCTCCTCGGCTTTCAGATGCGCAGGCGCAGGCTTCTTGGCTATGCGGCTCTGACGGTGCCTCTTGCCCTGTACAGCCAGTTTATCTTCTGCCAGTACGATATTTTTACGGTATTTTTCGTTCTGCTGGGTATATATTTCTATCTGAAGGGAGACCTCCTAAAGTTTGCCCTGCTCTTCGGATTTGCCATTACCTTCAAGTATTTTGCGCTGGCGATCTTTGTTCCCATGCTGCTTCTGAAGGAGAAGAATCCCTTAAAGATCCTTCTGTACCTGATCCTGGCTGCAGTGATCCCCGTTGCCGAGGTGGCTCTCTGCTGGCATGAACAGGCCTTTTTGGATCATGTTCTGGGCTTTACTGCGATCCGGTATGTGATGGGAGACTTTTTAAAGCTCGTGGGCGGAAGCGGAAAGAGGGAGGTACTTCTTTCCGTAGGACCTTTGTTCCAACATTTCTTAAGCATCGGCGGATCTCGTGCTTCGGAGGCTGTTTCTGCAGGAAACAGTCTTGTTCAGAGCGCTTCCGTTTTGGGTGCTTCCTCAGCCTCCGGCATTTCCCTGGCAGGGGCTGCAGGTTCCTCTGCTTCGTTCCTTCAGGTGCTCCGGGCGCTTCCCTATAATCTGATCATTGCGGCGGGGCTCTGCATCGGCGCTTATTTCACCCGTGTGAAAAACCGTCTGGAGGAAGCCAAGTGGATCGCTTTCTACGGCTCAGCCATGTGCTTTGCGGTATTCGGCTTCATGTTCTGGCATCCTCAGTGGCTGCTCTTTGTGCTGCCCTTCTATACGCTGTCATTTTTCCTTCAGAAAAAGCCCGGCCGGTTTGTGTTCTGCGAACTGATCCTGATGCTGGTCTTCTGCATGTATGTGGTCAATAAGTGGATGGGTGACCTGGACCAGACCATGATGGAAAAGGGCCTTCTGGGTGCTCTGGTAGCCGGTCAGACCGGTACCGAGACCATGATGAGAGATATTTACGGATATTATTCCGTTACTGTTTTGAAATTCGCGGTTTCCGTGATGATGATGGTGATGGGTCTTCTTTCCTTCCCGAAATTCCTCATCGGAGAGATCGGAGAGGAGCCGCCTCATCTGCTGGGTTGGATCCGTTTCCGGTGGAGTGCCGGACTTCTGATTTACCTTTGGCCGGCCCTGACCTGCCTTTTACTGGCATTTATTCCCCCGTATTGCACCTTCTCCTCCATGGTGCTTTCCGGACATTTGCCCGGGATCACTCCGGAGAGCTGGCTGTCGGAGGTATTTACCGTGAAGACGGACGATGCCCGTTATCTGGAATTCTATGCTTATGATTATGACCGGGAAAATACCGGTGAACTGATCGCCGTGGTCCGCGACCTGGAAACAGGAGAGGAGCTCGGAGAACAGCATTATGATGTTTCCACCTTTGCTAACCGCGGCTGGCAGAGAGTGGATCTGAAGGACATGGGGCTTGTGGCAGGCGGAAAGTACCGCGTGGATTTCATTGCCCCGGAGGGAACCCCGGATAATTCCGTAACCATTTATCATTCTCAGGTATTAAGCCGGGAAAAGAAGCTGTATTACGGTCTTTACAACAACGAGCCTCTCGGAAGCGACCTCTGCATCAAGATCTTAGAGGGAAGTAAGCCGGAAGAGGAAGAAAAGAAATAAAAGGGTTTTGCATATGGAGGTAGTATTGTGGCTATCAAAGGACATGTAAAAGGGATCCGCTATCATTTTGACAGCGTGACAAAAGAGGGCGCCAACGTGATCGTGCGTGGATTTGCCACCTGTGCATCCCACGAGCAGGTATCCTTCCTGGTGCGTGATGAGGAGATGACGGAGATCCCTTCGGAGAATATCGTGATCACAAGGCTGCAGCGTCCGGATGTGAGTCAGCTGTTTTACAACACCGACGAGTACAGCGACTGCGGTTTCGAAATGTATATCCATCTGGAGAAGATCGAGCGTCTCGAGATCGAGATGACTGCCGGTCCTTACTGTGAGCGTGAGAAGATCCTGTTAGTCAATCAGCGTGCGGTCATGAAGGTCCGTCAGAAGATCCGTTCGGACCGGTTCCACCGCGCCCACAAGGATTATGCCAAATTCATGGATCGCTACTATCTGTACGAGGAACACCGCAGAGAGCAGCTGAATGAGGAGTTTACCTATACTCCCAAGATCAGCGTGGTGATCCCGGTCTATGCACCGGACCCCGATTATTTCAGGGAAATGATGGATTCCATTTTTGCACAGACCTATACCTCTTATGAGATCTGCGTAGCCTGCGGAACCAAGGGAAATATTGCCGTATCTCAGATGCTCCGGAAATACAAGGCAGAGAATAAGGCATTTAACTTTACCGTTCTGGAAAAAAATGAAGGTATCTCCGGGAACACCAACATAGCACTGAAGATGGCAACAGGCGACCTTCTGATCTTCGCGGATCAGGACGACCTGTTTGTGAACGATGCCTTTTACCAGATCGTAAAAGGTTTGAACGATTATCCCGATGCGGATATCATTTACACGGATGAAGATAAGGTGACTGCAGACGGCCGTACCCTTTACGAGCCTCATTTCAAGCCGGATTTCAGTCCGGACCTGCTGTGTACCAATAACTATATTGGCCATATCACTGCCGTAAAGAAGAAGGTGGTGGATCAGGTGGGTCTTCTGAATCCCGAAATGGACGGATCTCAGGACTTTGATTTCCTGCTGCGCTGTGCAGAACATTCCGCCCGGATCGTACATATTCCGAAGGTACTGTATCACTGGCGCAGTAACGCCGGTTCCGTGGCAAGCACCAGCTCTGCCAAGCTCTATGCGCTGGAGGCGGCAAAGCGTGCCGTAACAGAGCATGTGGAGCGTTGCAATATTAATGCGGACGTCCGCTTTACCGAGGAAGGCAATTACCTGGAGCTCGTGTACCACGATCGCTACGGCCTTTTAGAGAAGGAAGAACCGGAAACTTCCAAAGAAGAAGTGAAGGCTGCTCCTGCCGAGGTGAAGATCGAGAAGAAGGAGATCTCCAAGGTTTCCGATGAGGAGAAGAAGGAGACCGGCAATGCAGAAGAAGCTAAGTCTGAGGAACCCAAAGCTGATGCAGCCAAGACTGAGGAAACAAAGTCTGATGCTGTGAAGGCAGAGGAAACAAAGGCTGAAGAAGCAAAATCTGAGACAGCGAAGGCGGAGGAAACGAAGGCTGAGACAGCCAAGGCCGAAGAGACAAAGTCTGAAACTGCTAAGCCGGAAGAGACAAAGACCGATGCGGTAAAGATCAAGGAAATCTCCGATGACAGTACGGAGTTATTGAAGTCCGCACCTGCCAAGGAAGAGAATAAGTCTGAGAAGCCTGAAGCCGAAAAGGCGGAAAGCTCCAAGGCTGAAGATACAAAGGCTGAAGATACAAAGGCTGAGGAGAAGAAAGCGGACGTTGCCAAGGCGGTTCCCGTCCGTAAGCGTTATCCGGAGATGCCCTTTATCTCTGTTGTGTTTAACGGCGGTGCGACCGGTGTGAAGCCGGCTGAGCTGGAGGCAAAGATCAAAAAGATCGGCCTCAAGGAAGGTCGTTATGAGCTGCTGTTAGGCGGCAGTATGGGCCTGTCCAATACCCCTAAGGGAGATTACCTCCTGTTCTTAAATGCCGATCTGGAATATGAGAACGGGTTCTTTCTGGTGCAACTTTTAGGTGCTGCCGAGCGTCCCGATGTAGGCGCTGCAGGGGGCCTGGTCATTGACCGTGATCAGAAGATCATCCAGATGGGTATGATCTTTGCGGACGGAACGGTATTTCCGGCCTTCGGCGGGCATTCCGCAAGATTCTCCGCATATCAGAACCGGAATCACCTGCAGCAGAATCTGAGTATCCTGTCCCTGGACTGTCTCCTGGTACGGGCGGATCTGTATCGCCGCACACCGGGACTGGCCAAGAATGCGGATCCTTTGTTCCAGGCCATTGACCTGTCCCTTTCTCTCAGAAAGCTGGGAGCGAGACTGGTAACGGTACCCCTTGCCAGACTGGTCCAGAAGGGGGCGGAAGCAGGTTCGGAGCGCAGGAGCATTTCCCTGAAGGATTATCCCGAGATCCTTTCCGAGATCAGGGAAAAGGGTGACGAGGCACAGACGGTTTCGGATGCTGCCGCCGTGGGAAATGAAGGTGTCCTTCGCAAGTGGGGTGCGGTCCTGACACATACGGATCCCTATTTCAGCGAGCATCTGCGTCCTTCGGAATCCGG
>JAGACB010000007.1 GCA_017614345.1 Lachnospiraceae bacterium | reverse complement strand
TCATATATATTTTCTTCAGGTTGCTAAAAAGCCCAGCACGGATCTTTTCAATTTTTGCATTCTGAGCAATAATTGGAAAGATCCGTGCGTCAATTATTCGTCGGCTTCCCAGAACAGTTCGTCGAGGGATTTGTCCAGGACCTTGCAGATGGCGATGCACAGGCGGATGGTGGGGTTGTAATCGCCCTTTTCGATGGCGTTGATGGTCTGGCGGGAAACGCCCACCTTATCCGCAAGCTCCTGTTGGGACATGTCTTTCGCAGCCCGGGCGGATTTCAGTTTCAGATTCTTCATTCGTCATCCTCCTCTTCTTCATCGTCCTGATCTTTCTTAGAGGAGGAAATGATCTTTTTCACAAGCAGCACTGCGACTATAAAGAAGGTGCAGGCAGCAGCAATTCCGTTGGCCGTACGGATCGAAAGAACTCCGTTCGTAAGGAGCTTCCCGGGGATCAGATCAATACAGAAAATAAAGGCGTTATAGAGTCCGATGAGTACAAGGAACACGGTTACAACCCCTGCCCGTTCATTCAGTGCAATATAAGCATCGTTCTTGACGCAGAAAAATGCATATACGCTTATGCCGATCATTCCTGCAGCAAGATAGAAATACGAAGCATTGTTATTGAAGAAATCGCCGAATATGCCGAAAGCATCTGCCATGGCAAGGAACATGATCAGGCAGAGCAGGGTGAAGAAGGAATAGGTGGCTGCCTTCCCTCTTGCAAGAAGCTGACGCTCATCGTATTTCGGTTTCCCCACACGGTTTTCCTTATTGGAGAAGTAAGCCATGAGACAGAGGACCACTGCGGCTGCCACAAGGCCCACGCCAAAGCCCACGTACAGGCCCACCTGATACTTGGTATTATTGCCCCTCTCGTTTTTGATGGAGGTGTCATAGACCATACGGTAGGTTCCGTCCTTGGCTACGGTATCAACTCCGCTTTCGGCGGTCCAGACAGCCACCTCTCTCTCACTGCAGAGGTACTCTCTTGCAATGGCCTCGTATTCGGAGGTGTTGGCTGCAAACAGGGCTCTCACGGTGTATTCACCGGGTTCCAGATTCATGACGGTATCAATGGTAATGGTGCCTGCATTGGTGGAATAATACACACGGCCGTCATCGCCGATCAGGGTCAGCACCGTAAGAAAGCCGGGGGTATTCTTCAGGCTGACATTCTTGCCGGATGCCGCATCCTTATTATACTGATGAAACTCCTCCACGCTCACGCCTTCGGGGAGCCAGGACAGGGAAATGCGATATTTCCCCTTTTCCGTTACCACCATGGTGGCAAGGTTCTCGTAAGGATCTCCCTTGATGGAACCATTTTCCACGGTAACGGTGACGGTATGATAGTCCCCGGGGGTCTCACCGGAATCCTCCCAGGAATCTGCTGATGCTGTGAGAGGCCGCAACAGGAAAAATATCAGACACAGGATCCCGAGGATCACAGCCGCACCATAGAGGCGCCGGCCGGCAAAAGCCGGCCCCGTCTGAATATTATGATTTTTCTTATATAACAGGATTCCAGGTACCATAACGAACACTCTCACTTTCTTTCAATAACATTTTTCAATCAGGGTTTGCTCTTCTATGAGTCTACCCGTAAGACCTTCCGTTGTCAAGAAGCGAAGGAGGTCAGAATGGCGGGAAGATACTGAAGAATGAACAGACCTGCACCGGCTGCGTAGAACAGCAGCATGGAAGGATTTAACAGGAGTTCACGCAAATTGGGGGCTGATGCGTCCTCGGTCTTCTGAAGATAGAATTTCTTCTTTACAAACCAAACGATCATTACAACCACTCCGATCAGTGCCACAACCATTAACAGCAGAAGCCAGCCGAGATACAGTGCGATCCAGACACCGCCAGGGCCGGTCATGGCCTCAGTCATAGCCTGAGAATCCGACATATTTGCAGGAAGTGCGGTCAAATACTTTGCTGCCAGGTTGGAGGTGATCACGGAAGATGTCATGTTGATGGCCATGTGCAGCAGGATGGTGTAGCGGATGCGACCGGAACGTACATATACATATGCGAACAGGCAGCCCAGCAGGAATGCGTAGAAGAACTGGGAGAAGTTTCCGTGGAACAGGCCGAAGAACAGGCCGGAAGTCAGGATGGCAAGCAGTTCACCGTGCTTCTTCACGCGGTCGATCAGGAGCTTCCGGAAAATGAGCTCTTCAAATACCGGTGCGCCGATGCCCACAACCAGAATACGAAGCCAGATATTGGAACCGCTGATGAGTTCAGCAACCGCACTGGAATTTGATGCACCGAAGGGAAGGGTAAATACGGAGTGAACAATGACCCCTACGACCATTCCGATGCCGCAAAGTCCGGCACTCATGAGCAGGTAGCAGATCCATTTTCCTACACCGACCTTTTCCTCTGCAGGCTTCTCTGCGGGAACGCCTCTCAGGATCCACCAGAGAACGGGGAAACCTACCAGGTCAACAGACAGTACGATCAGAAGAGACTGGAAGTTGATATCCGTATCCGGATTCAGTCCGTGGATCAGCATGGGTGCCAGCATCATTGCTCCCATCTGAACAGCGATCACGATGATGGCAAATAAAGTGTAGTATGAGCCGATCAGGGACATGGTTCCTGTGGCATTCATCTTCTTGTTCAGGCCGTAGCAGCGATAGATCCAGATGCATGCAATGGAGATATAGCTGAGGATCACTGCAGTTGCAAGGAAGATCATTGTTCCGGAGGAAGAAGTTCCGCTTCCGATGGGAGAAACCTTCATGGTCAGATTGGCATCCCAGCTGCCCTCTTCCTGGAAGCTGTCAAAATCCAGATTCGAAAGAGCCCAGTCAAGGTCTTCCCCTTCAAATACATGATACTCATTGTTGTAATCGAGCAGTTCCTGCTCCGTATTGATCAGGTAAACTTCCACGATGTTCTTGCCCTCCGGCAGGCTTGCCTTATCTCTGTAGCCCGTGATCCAGAAGGAACCGAAGGATAATGCCTTTTCACCCTCACCGTTCTTGATCACGATATAGCTGTAATAGCCGGGGGTTTCAGCGGTATAATCGATATCGAACTGATAGTTTCCCTCCTCGGGAATATCAAATTCCTGAACAAACTTTCCTGTGGAAGGAGTGGTGATCACACCACCCTCCTTCTCCACATGCATCACTCTCGTCATCTCACAGATGGGCTCTCCCACCCTGCTTCCCCTTGCGGAGATCGATGCGATCAGTACGAAGTATCCCAGGACCATCACGATCAGCAACGTGGTCATTACCACGATCCCCTTATGGATGCTTTTATTATCGGTTGAAGGACTTACATTAGTTACGTTGGTTGTTTTCATTGTCTCTGTAGCAGTTGTCATAACACCATTACCTCCTTGTCTGTCTTAAGCGATCCCGGGGTCTGCAGTCCCCGTAAGCCGCCTTCGACGATCCCTGCCTGCATTTACTTCAGGCAGCACATTAATAGGACCTTGTACAAGCTTGAGGTCATGATATCATCGGTTTTACTTTTTGTCAAGTATAATTTACATTTTGTCTCAGATATTTTTTATAATGTCTATTGAGAGGTGTGACAGGCCTATTTCTGATGCGGCTTCCGGAGGCCCCTTCGACGGGCCTTTCGGGCCTATTTAGGTCTCGGATGACCGGCACGATCTCCGCTGAGCCGAAAGCAACTTGCTTAAAAACAGCGGAACCTGCCAAAAGCCTGATCATCGCTGTATTTAATCCCCAAAATCAGCCAATATGTAGTGCCTGATACAGCGATTTAAGAAGCTTCCTGGATTATCGCTGTATTCACTCTTCCGCATAAGCTAATACGTGGTGGCTGATACAGCGATTCAAGAAGCTTCCTGGATTATCGCTGTATTCACTCTTCCGCGTAAGCCAATACATGCCGGCTGATACAGCGATCTAAGAAACTTCTTGTGAAGTCAAACAAGGATCTTTCCTTTTTTTGCATTCTGAGCAAAAAAAGGAAAGATCCTTGTTTAACCTTGCACCAACGTAGTGGGTTTAGCCACTAGCGGTTTTAGCCACTAGTGGGGTCGGCCACAGGTAGGCTTATTTACTTTCCGCATACTCTCCCGCGGCCTGAACAAGGGCGCGGAACAGGGGATGTGCTTTGTTGGGTCTGGACTTCAGTTCGGGGTGGCCCTGGGTGCCGAGGAAGTAGGGGTGGTCAGTAAGCTCCACCATCTCGACAATACGGCCGTCAGGGGACTGGCCTGCAATACGCATGCCGTTCTCCTCGCAGAGGGCGCGGTAGTCATTGTTCACCTCGTAGCGGTGGCGATGGCGCTCGCTGATCTTCTCAGAGCCGTAGACTTCTGCTGCCCGGCTTCCGGGAGTCAGGTCACAGGGGCAGGCTCCCAAGCGGAGGGTTCCGCCGATGGCAGTCACACCGGCCTGATCCGGCATCAGGTAGATCACGGGGTCAGGAGTCTCGGGATCGAACTCGGTACTGTTGGCATCGGGTCTGCCGATCACGTTCCGGACAAATTCCACCATGGCCATCTGCATTCCGAGGCAGATGCCAAGGAAGGGAACCTTGTGGGTTCTGGCATAGCCGGCAGCCAGGATCATGCCCTCGGTTCCGCGCTTTCCGAAACCGCCGGGGATCAGGATACCGTCAAGGCCTCCGAGAGTGCTCTCAAGATTCTCCTCCGTCAGGAGCTCGGAATCGATCCACTCCATATCCACGTGGCTCAGGCAGCTCATACCGCCGTGCTTTAAGGCCTCAGCCACACTTAAGTAAGAGTCGTGGAGACTCGTATATTTTCCTACAATACCGATCTTTACGTTGCGAACGGGGTTCTTGGCCGCATGGACCATCTCAGCCCAGTCGGAAAGATCCGGTGTCTTATCAGGCAAATGAAGGGCACGGAGGACCACCTGTGCCAGCTGCTCTTCCTCGAGAACCAGGGGAAGTTCGTAGAGGGTTTCCACATCCAGGTTCTGGAGCACACACTCGGTGGGCACGTTACAGAACAGGGAGATCTTCTGACGGATGTCCAAAGTCAGAGGATGCTCGGTCCGGCAGACGATCACATCGGGCCGAAGGCCCATTCCCTGCAGTTCCCGGACACTGGCCTGGGTAGGCTTGGTCTTCAGCTCGCCGGATGCCTTCAGATAAGGGATCAGGGTTACGTGGATCATGACTACATTTTCCCGGCCCTGATCGGTCTGGAACTGACGGATGGCCTCTAAGAAGGGCTGGCTCTCGATATCGCCCACGGTTCCGCCCACCTCGATGATGGCAATGGTCTCCTCATCCTCCGCCTTTCCGCGGTAGAAGCGACTCTTGATCTCGCCGGTGATATGAGGGATGACCTGCACCGTTCCGCCGCCGTAATCACCGCGACGCTCCTTCTGAAGCACGCTCCAGTAGATCTTACCGGTGGTCACGTTGGAATTCTTGTCCAGGTTTTCGTCAATGAAACGCTCGTAGTGGCCCAGGTCCAGGTCCGTCTCCGTTCCGTCCTCGGTGACAAATACTTCCCCGTGCTGGGTAGGATTCATGGTCCCGGGATCGATGTTGATATACGGATCAAATTTCTGCATGGTCACATGATAGCCTCTGGCTTTCAGAAGACGGCCCAGAGAAGCCGCGGTGATCCCTTTTCCGAGACCGGAAACCACGCCGCCGGTCACAAATACATATTTAATTCCCATAAATCCTCCTGCCTGCATACATATGTTAATAGGAATAGTTTCCGAAACAATGCTTCGGAAACGGATTGCGCCGATAAATCAGAGATTTATCGGCGATTGTTTGCCGGTTTTCAACCGCCAAACTTACTCAAATCTATCTTTGTTGCCCTGCACCGGGATCGCCGTGGGGTAGTTGCCGTCAAAGCAGGCGGCGCAGCATCCGCTGTGCTCTTTTCCGCCCAGCTTCTCCAGGATCTCCTTAGCGCCGTCAAGGGGAAGGAAGCCCAGGCTGTCAACGCCGATCAGCTCGCCGATCTCCTCCACGGTATGGCGGGTGGCGATCAGATGCTCCCGCGAATCAATGTCGGTCCCGTAATAGCAGGGATTCAGGAAGGGCGGTGAGGAGATCCTCATGTGCACTTCCTTGGCGCCGGCCTGGCGCACCATTTTCACGATCTGTTTGGAAGTGGTTCCGCGGACAATGGAATCGTCGATGAGCACCACCCGTTTTCCGGACAGCACGCTGGAGACGAAGCCAAGCTTGCGGTGGACCATATCTTCACGCTCCGACTGGGTCGGGGCAATAAAGCTTCTTCCGATATATTTGTTCTTGATGAGGCCGATCCGGTAGGGAATGCCGCTCTCCGCAGCGTACCCGGCAGCCGCCTCAAGTCCGGAATCCGGAACACCTATGACCACGTCCGCATCCGTAGGAAAGCTCCTGGCCAGAAGGCGGCCGGCTTCGTACCGGAATTCATGGACGCTGATGCCGTCAAGCACCGAATCGGGTCTGGAAAAATAAATGTATTCGAAGATACACATGGTTCTGGGAGCCTTGTTGCAGTGAGTCGTGATACTGCGGACCTCACCCTCCCGGTTGATCACCACCATTTCCCCGGGCAGAAGATCCCGGATAAATGTGATGCCCGTTGCATCAAAGGCGCAGCTTTCCGAGGCAAATGCATATCCGCCCTCGGGAGTACGGCCCATGCAGAGGGGCTTGAAGCCGTGGGGATCCCGGGCTGCGATCATCTTGGCGGGGGACATGAGCACAATGCTGTAGGCGCCCTCAATGAGGTCCATGGCCGCAGAGACCGCATCCTCAATGGAGGGGGTCACCAGGCGCTTCCCGGTGATCACATAGGAGATCACCTCCGTGTCGCTGGTGGTATGGAAAATGCACCCTTTCCGCTCCAGTTCTTCCCGAAGCTCGGCGGAGTTGGTCAGATTGCCGTTGTGAGCCAGAGCCAGCTGACCCTTGATGTGCTTTACCAGCATGGGCTGAGCATTTTCCGGGGTATCACCGCCGCTGGTGGAATACCTTACATGGCCCACAGCCATGTTCCCGGAGCCCAGGGAATCAAGAACGCCCTGGGTA
>JAGACB010000046.1 GCA_017614345.1 Lachnospiraceae bacterium | reverse complement strand
GTTGCCGGAAATCAGGCACACTGTGATGATATGGTGCAGACCCTGCATCATCCCTTTGTTCCCGGTTCCCCTTATTACGAGTATTTTCCTCAGAACAAGAACTTTGAGGACTACTGTGTACGCAGCGCCTTTTTCGGCCAGCCTCTGCACAGCTACGTTGAGCTTCCTCAGATGGGGCTTTGGTTAAATATGTATCTGAATCCCCTGCGTTCCGAGGAGGAAAATATCGGCTACTGCCTGTATACCTACGAGGTGACTCCGGGTTCTGATTCCGAACAGCGGGCCAATGTTTCTGCGGAGACCTCTGCGGCGGTTCTTCAGACCTGTATCAAGCTTCGCGGTTCGAATAACAAGCGGGAGACCTTTAAGGAGGTCATTGAGGATATCAGAGAGATCTGTGATTCCGATCATTGTTGTATCCTGATCACCGATGATGAAAAGAAGACCTGCTGTAATCTGTGTGAAGCGATCCGAAAAGGTTCCAACCGGGAATCCATTGAGGAGTATCTGAAGTACGGATTCTATGAGATCACCAAGACCTGGCCCGGGACCATCGGTGACAGTACCTGTGTGATCCTTAAAGATGAGAGGGACATGGAATGGCTTAAGTCCATCAATCCCCTGTGGCATGAGTCTCTTTCCTATGCGGGAGTCAACAGTATTGTGCTGTTTCCGCTGAAGTATAATGACCGGATCTTCGGGTATATGTGGGCTCTCAATTTCAATATCAATGATACGGTCATGATCAAGGAAACACTCGAACTGACTTCCTTCTTCATTGCGGCGGAGATCGAAAATTACATGCTTCTTCAGAGGCTGGAGGTATTAAGCTCCATTGATATGCTCACCGGTGCGAAGAACCGGAATAAGATGAACGCCTTTGTGGATGACGTGGTTAACGGCAGAGTTGAGGTCAAGAAGCCCTATTCCGTGGTCTTTGCGGATCTGAACGGCCTGAAAAATGTTAATGATGAGCACGGACACGGAGCCGGAGATGAGATCCTGAAGAAGGCTGCCGATATCCTGAAGGAAACCTTCCCTGACGGAGATGTATACCGAGCCGGCGGTGATGAGTTCATGATCATTGTTCCGGGAATGGATGAAACGGAAGTGGAGGCTCGCAGCCGAAAGATCAAGGAGCTGGCTGAGTCACAGGAAGACCTGTTTTTTGCCATCGGAACCCATGTGGTCCGTGACAATGAAGATATCCGTACAGCCATGCGGAATGCGGATCAGGGAATGTATTCCGATAAGAGAGCATATTACGCTACACATCCCGACCGAAGAGCCAGATAATAAATATTTACCAAAATATAAAAAATAAATATTTACCTTACAGGAGGAAACAAACAATGGATTTAACACTGAAGAATGGTATCGTAACCGAGTATGATGATTTTATGCTTTGGGTTGAGCAGCTCGAAGAAAACGCAAGCTCTTATGTGATCAACAAGAATGAAGATGACGAAGCAAGCTCTGCGATCTCTGCCGAGGTCAGAAAGGTGGTTGCCCGTTCGGATTACGACAGCGAAGAAGAATACAGCGACGCTGTTGAGGAGCTTGAAGGAGAAGGCTTTGATACCTGCGCAGAATTCGTTACGGATGACGGTATCTTCTATGTGGGAGTTGAATGGGTGGATGAGGAACAGCCCGTTGATTCCTTCGAAATGGACGATGATGTATATTATTGCTGATATGATCTGAAAAGATATCTGCCTATCATTTACGACATGAAACACCCGCTTATGCGGGTGTTTTTGTAAGAATCAGGCTGATGCCCTCCTAAGGAGTTACGAAATATGCTTTCATTACTTGAATTTTTCATATTGGTATTGGATGACCTGAATGTTGTTTTGTTAATGGTGATCGTGGCAATGATCGCATCCTGCTTCTTTGGAAGACAGGTTGTGATCACACGGAAACTATTGATTGCAGGTCTGGGAATCGTTTTGATCTCGGTTAGTGCCAATCTCCTTTACTACCCCCTTCTTAAGGTTCTCGATCCGGAGGTTTATTCGGCGTATATGGAAGGAGTGGTGCATAAAGGGGAAGTCACTGACAGGATGACTGTGTATTATATAGTTGGTCAATTGATCGTTTCTGCTGTTTTATATGGTTATGTTTTTGTGTTCTTTTTGTTTTCTTATCGGGAAAAGAAAGTGCTTCGTGCCATTGAATCGATCGTTTGTTTGATTCTTATTTTTTTATTCGTCAATAGGATCATTTTTTATGAATTTCTATATCTCACGGGAGGAAAATGGGAAGTTTCCGAATCATATAAAATGAGACTCGGACAGCCGTATAATGAGTTCCTTGTATGGTATGCCGTCGGTGGGTTTCTTTTTTATGTTACAATCTTTGCAATCCTTTATTTTGGTTTTTACCGAAAGAAGGTCTGCTATAACATGAAGTTACGATATAAGATCATCTTTGCAGTATGGATCGTCCTGTTTCTCACGCTTCCTAGTATGCCCTTTGAATCGGAAGTGGATGACATGGCAGACCGCTATCAATACCTGTGCCTGGATATGTCGATCCTGTTCCCGCTGTTAGGTGTTGTAGCTCCGATCATATTTGTCATGGGTACGTCTGCAAGGGCACTGAAGGAGAAAAATGAAGCTCAGGAGCGGTATCTTTCCGCAGAGCTGGAATACATTGAGCAATATAAAAGTGCTCAGACCCAGACCCGGGCCTTCCGACATGATGTTGTAAATAATCTATCCCTGGCAACCATGCTCATGGAAGAGGGAAAAACAGAGGAAGCAAATGAACATCTGAAAGAGATGCTGGGGAAGGTACAGGAACTGTCTCAAAGATTCGTTACCGGAGATGAAATGCTGGACTGCATCGTTTCCATGAAGGCAGAGAAGATGAAGGAAAAGGGAATCTTTTTTACCACGGACGGAGTGGCTGAAGGCGGACTGAAGATGAAACCCATGGATCTTTGCAGTATCTTTGCCAATGCACTGGATAATGCCATGGAAGCTGCTGCCGATACTCAGAAGCCCGTGGTCCATATGAAGATCAAACGTACGGATACTTTCTTTGTCATAGAGATTGAAAACTCTGCACTTCATAAAGCAGATGTAGAGAAACTGATCTCCGGAGAGGGCTATACAACCAAAAAGGATAAGGAATCTCACGGTTTCGGACTTCAGAATATCAAGAAGACCGTGGAAGAGAACGGAGGAATGCTTCGGGCCAGGTCAGAGGAGGAGTCCTTTGCTCTTTCTGTTATGATCCCGAGAAAGACAGAGAATACAGTGTAAAACATTACTTTTAGGAGGAATTACGATGGAAAAGTATATTGAAGGAAATAAGGCTGCCTGGGAAGAGGCCTTTGATAACCGGGATGAATCCTGGGGAGCCGATATCACAGAACGGATCGGAAAGGAAGATTATCCCTTCTTCTATGAGGAAATGAAGGACGTTCTGAAGAAGATCGATACAGAAGGAGCAGTTATAGGACATTTCTGCTGCAACAACGGACGGGAGCTGCTGTCTCTGGTGAAGAACGGAAAGGCAGCTAAGGGCATCGGCTTTGATATTGCCGAAAACCAGGTGGCATTTGCCAATGAAAAGGCAAAGGAGCTGGGCCTCCCCTGTGAGTTTGTGGCAGCCAATATCTATGATATCGACGACAGCTACAAGGAGCAGATGGATCTTGTGATCATTACTATAGGTGCTCTTTGCTGGTTTAACGATCTGGACCGGTTCTTTGCCGTTCTGGCAAAATGCATGAAGCCCGGGGCTAGGATCGTGATCCATGAGCAGCATCCCTGCACCAATATGCTTGCCACCGCGGGAGATGAACCCTTTGATCCGGAACATGCGAAGGAATGTCATTATTCCTACTTCGAGCATGAATGGACAGGTAACGGCGGGATGTACTACATCACCAAGAAGTGCTATGAGTCCAAGACATTTACCGATTATAGCCACTCCATGTCGGAGATCATTTCCGGGATGTGTGATAACGGCTTGGTGATCACGGGCCTTAAGGAGTATGATTACGATATCAGCGGCGGCTTTGAAGAGCTTGATCATACCGGATATCCCCTGTCCATGATCATTGAGGGGAAAAAACTGTAATTACTTAAAACATGGATGACAGGGAGATGACAGGGGGACGGTAAAAAAATAATATGATCAAAATTGCAGTGTTATGGATCGTCAGCATTATCCTGAGTTATGCAGGCATGGCGGTAAAAGAGCGTTACAGTCCCGCACGAAGAATGGGGGATTTCATTTTGACGGCCTTTTTGCATCTGCTTCTGTGCCTGCAGCTGGCTGCGGTTTACTTTACCGGCACAAAGACGGCGCTGTTATCTGCCGTTCTTTTGATCGCTTTTAACTACTACTGGTTCTACTTTACGCCCTTTTATCCCAACAGCGATCCCGCGGGAAACGGAATGGCCAGGGGCTTTCGCTCCATTATCATTACCTTCGGTGCTGTGACCTATGGGATCGTCTCTTTCTTTCTGATCAGATTCCTGGTGATCGACGGTATCAGGTTCGGACTGTATATAGTCCTGGCCATTGCGGCCTACATCGGTCTCTATAACATCTGGGCCAACCGGAGGTCCTTTATCTCGGGTGATTCCCTGAATTCCTCCGCCAGATGGGAGCGTATGAGTGTGGATGATTACCGAAAGACATTGCTCCGGATGGATCTGGTGGAGAAGCGTGATTCCTGGGAAGCAAAGGAACTGGATGCAAGCCCCGAGGAAATGGACCATTGGGATGTCTATGGATGTAAGTGCATCAATATCAAGGCAGCTGACGGTCTTCCCTGCGTTCTGGCGAGAGGTGACTTTGTGTACCCGGATGGACGGGCCTCTTTGCACCCCATGGGGCTTGAGTGGGGGTGCCTGGGATATACCGGTGAAAGGAATGCCAATGATAGAAAACCAGAATCATTTATCCCGGATACCATAAACCTGGTTTGGCGTGATCTTTCGGACTGCCAAACCTATCAGATCCAAACAGAACTGCCTAAAGAGCTGAGCGTCTATTTTGAAGACTCGGACCGCTTCTGGCTGGATGACATCGAGCTGCGTATTATGGGCAAGGGGAAGGTCTGGATGTTCCACAACCGGACCAATCAGATCCACAATATCTGCATGGATCATCCCTTAGTCGGAACCCTGACAAATGAATTTGATCAGGCGGCAGAAGAGCTGATCCTGAAATACAAGATCAATGCGGAGAAGTACAAGGGGCTCATCTCTCCCGATGCGAACATCATCGATGATTACGTGAAACGATTCCCCTATACCATATCCTTCCGCTCCGAAAACGATCGCTTTGTGATCACCAAGACCATCTGCAACTTCTTTAACGGGGAGAAGATCCTTTCCGGAGGAGAATGGAAGGAAAGCACGGATCCTGCCCGGATCAAGGACATTTTCCTGAGGTTTGAAGGAGAACTTAGAAGATATGCATGCTTTGTATACTTCAGTGAGGAGGAGATCCTGAAGGTGTTTGGTGAGGCCTTCGGGAACGCCGATCAAGGAGTATTCACCGTAACGGTGGGAAATGATCAGGAGGCGTTTTCATTTGAATTGAAAATCGGTAACAGATCCTTCATTTTGAAGGATACAGAGATCCGTCTTTACAAGATGGATGAAGACGACAGAGGAAAGCTTGTGTGGAAAAACTATAAAGGCAGACATAAGAATCTTTTAAACGGTCTGGAGATCAGGACTGCCGAAACAAAGGAATAAGGAAAAGAAAGAAATGAACAGCGAACAGAAGAATACGGGAATGAACGGGCAGCTTCGAAGTGCGGTTCTTTTTGCCGGGATATATATATGTATGTAGGGAGGCAGTTTATGAATTTTCATACTTTCGGAAACGAGAACAATCAGGTGATGGTGTTGATCCACGGAATGCTTACCCCCTGGCAGATCTGGGAGGATGCAGCAGAACATTTTTCAAAGGACTATTATGTGATAGTTCCGGAGCTGGACGGCCACACGGAAGAGGAAGAAAGTGAATTGATCTCTGTGGAAGATGAAGCCGAGAAGATCAGACAATATCTGCTCGATCACTGCAGTGGAAAGGTAAGTGTGGTTGCCGGACTATCTCTGGGCGGACGGATCTCTGCGGTTCTGGCCGGAATGCCCGGTCTGCATATTGATTCGCTGATCATTGACGGCGCGCCTCTTGTGAAGATCCCGGGGCTTTATATCTCGGTCATGACAAAGAATTATATTCAGATCATCCAAAAGTCAAGAAAAAAGGATCCCAAGGTGATCAAGAGCTTCCAGTCATTTCTGCCGGAGAAGTTTCTGGATGATTATCTGAAACTGGCTGATCATATGGGGGAGCAATCGATCAGAAATGTCATGAAAAGTGTGTTTGACAGCTTTGATTTCAAGACTTATGATGGGGATATGAGGATCCTGTTCATGCACGGAACAAAGGGAAATGAAATCGTTTCCGGCAAGTCTGCAGTGAAGATGAAAAAGGCCAATCCTCAGACAGAGATCAAAGTATTTAAAGGATATGCACATGCCGAACTGGCATGTTTCAAGTCCGGCGATTGGATCAGGGAAGTGTCGGATTGGCTGGGGGAAAAATGACGATGTAGAGTTTTTGGTGAGGTAAGGGATATGAATTTACAGGTATGGACAGGTGTTTTGTTACCGTTTTTGGGAACCAGCCTCGGAGCTGCCATGGTATTTGTGCTGAAGGACAAGGTTTCCGAAGGGCTTCAGCGAATGCTCATCGGCTTTGCAGCGGGAGTGATGGTGGCAGCATCGTTCTGGAGCCTTTTACAGCCGGCACTGGAAGGTGCGGAGCATATGGGCAGTCTTTCGTTCGTTCCCGCGGCTGTAGGTTTCCTGGTAGGTATCGGATTCTTACTGCTTCTGGATAATGTAACACCGCATATGCATATGGATAAACAGTCAGAGGGTCCCAAAAGCAAGCTGAAGCGTACCACCAAGCTGATCTTGGCAGTTACCCTCCACAATATACCGGAAGGTATGGC
>JAGACB010000045.1 GCA_017614345.1 Lachnospiraceae bacterium | reverse complement strand
GTTATAAATTGGAAGCAATCAACATTGATCCGAAGAATCCAAATTGGACCAGCGTAGATGGAGTTATCTATAGTAAAGATAAATCGATACTTAAGCTATATCCTGCTGCAAAAGATATTGAGATACCTTCATTTGTCAGAGAAATTGCTCGAAACTCGTTTTATTATGCAAAAAGCGGATCAGTAATTGAGATTCCTGAAATGGTGGAGGAAATAAATGAAAATGCCTTTTCCGGGACGAGTAATGATTCAAATTTCATTAACCCTATTGTAATAATTC
Source organism: Lachnospiraceae bacterium (assembly GCA_017614345.1). Classification (GTDB taxonomy): domain Bacteria; phylum Bacillota; class Clostridia; order Lachnospirales; family Lachnospiraceae; genus JAGACB01. Next base: position 36,308 of record JAGACB010000045.1, on the reverse strand, counting down.
AAGGGCACGATACATTCGTAGAACAGAACGCATTTTCGGGTATTTTCAGCCCATATAACACTTATTTGTATGGACATGAAGACAATTCTAATATCAAGGTCAGTCATGGAATCATTGTTGATATGCCTATCGTAAAACTGAAGATGACAGAAATGGTTGATCTTAATATACAGGATGATCCGATTTTCAGATGGTATTCCAGGGATGCGGAATCTATTTCGGTGGATACAGATGGATTTGTAACTCCGCTTAAGCGGACTACAACGGAGGTATATGGATTTAATACTTCAAAAATGTTCCGTTATACAGTCACCACCGGCTTCAAGGATGTCCCCGAGAATAAATACTACTATAATGCGGTGTATTGGGCAGTTGATAAAGGCATTACCGGAGGTGTGAAGAATTCTAAGGGAGTAGCAGACACGTTCAATCCCGAGGGTAATTGCACACGGGCTCAGATGGTTGCATTTATCTGGAGAATGGCCGGATGTCCGGAGCCTATACAAGAAGAAAGCGTTTTCTCGGATATTAAGCCTTCAGATTACTTCTACAAGGCAGTGCTTTGGGGGACTCAGAATGGAATCGTTGGCGGATATTCCGATAAAACCTTCCGCCCTCAGGGCAACTGTACCAGGGCTCAAGCTGTATCCTTCCTGTGGAGATATTACGGGAAGCCTGATCCCGAAAATTTCGACAGCCGGTTCAGTGATAACCTGAATTCCAACCAGTATTACTACAAGGCAGTTCTGTGGGCCTCGGAAAATGGTATCACCGGTGGTTATTCGGACGGAACATTCAGACCTCAGGGAAGCTGCAGCAGAGCTCAGATGGTAACATTCCTGTACCGCTCCAGAGATCTGAAGAAGTGAAGCATTTTACATACTGTAAGCATTCAGAATTATCGAAAATAAACTGAAACTATATATATATGCCGCCGGCCTTAAAGCCGGCGGTTTTTATTTGCCTTTTTCCGATTTTGAAAAATCATTTTTCAATTAATGATTGATTAAAAACGCCCGTTTTGAAGTGATTAATCAAAAGATTTTTTGTCACGTTTCAGAAATCGGAAATCAATGAATAATAAGTCGTTTCGGCTCTGTTTTGCCCTTTAGAACGCTTTTTTGTGATGATATGTATCAGAATAAACAAGCGGCTTTTGGTGTATAAGTTGGTGTAAAACGGTGTAAAAAACGGCGGTGATCCTCAAATTTTAAAATCCCTGTTAGGGCATTCCAGCTTACAGATGACAATGGATTTATATAGCCAGGTGTTACCGAAAATGAAAGCCGAAGAAATGCAGAAAATAAAGATTATCTAATTTTATGGCACATTGGGGCGTTTTTATCGTACTTCAAGGGTGATATATTGAAATCACAAAGAAACAAGCAACCCGGAAACGGTTGTTTACGGCAAGAATTACGGAACAGCTGGAAGCATAAAAGGGGGTGACGGTATGATTTTTGAAATTATCGGGGCACTTATAAATTTATTCGGTTCATTGATTGCACTTATGGTTGCGGTTATTCTCATTCCGATTGAGTTTGTATGTTACGCAATAAAATCTATTTGCGGTATAAAGTGGTAAAACAGTATATATCACGGTGGAGCCGTAAAAAGGGGGTGCGGGTATGTTAGCTTTTATTTTTGAATTAGTTGCGGCGCTATTCAATCTGTCAACCGCTATTCTAGTATGTTTGTGGGCGGTAGTTGATCTTATCTTTCATATTGTCGCAAGCCTTGCGGGGTGGAAAAACTGAATACAGACACAATCGAATTTTAAGGGGGTGGCGGTATGATTTTCAAAATCTTTGGCGCTATGATTGAGTGCATCGGGTGGTTAATAGCCCTCATTGTGGCGGCGGTACTTATTCCAATTGAGTTATTTTGCTACACAATCAAATTGTTTTGCGGCATGAAATAAAATTGAATACAGACACAATCGAATTTTAGGGGGTGCTTATATGTTGATATTGTTAGGTTATACAATCGGTTTAGTGATCGGAGCGGTGTTTTTTATTCCCTATTGCATTTTGAGAGTAGTTTTAGACCTTGCCGGGTGGAAATGAACGGAACGGAAACATAATACAGTCACGGGGGCGGCCTTTACGGGTTGCCCCTTTTTATTGTCCGTATGATCCCCCTTACTATACGTTTGAGGGCGTAAAGTGGCTAGAAACACGCTTAAACGCCCGAAAACCACAATAATATGATGACGGTTGCCAGGAATACGAAAGCCGGAAAAGCTACCGCTGCCGATTAGGGTATATATGATTTTTCAGAGTATAACACGGGTGCAAAACAGGCAAAATTAGCCCTGTTTGGTGTAAGAAATGGTGTAAAAGGTGATTCGTAACGCCGCAATCCATTGATATTGCTTGCACTATTGAATTTTTATAATTAATGATTGATTAATAATTCATCTGGTATGATACAGACATACAAGGGAACACGGCCGTTTCTCTTGTGAGGTTATTTGCCCGGCTTAGTTGAAGGCGGGTTGGAGAAAAGGAGAATGTTATGTTTCTGCATATACTCGGAAGAGATCTGAAAAGAAAGAGGACCATGAACCTGATCGTGCTGGTGTTCATTATTTTATCAAGCATGTTTCTGGCAAGTTCTTTGAACAATGTGGTGACCATTTTGAACGGAACGGATTATTTCCTTGATAAGGCCGGGGTCGGTGATTATATCGTGGCTACCATGGGGTATCAGACCAGAGGGTGTCTGGATGAGTTTTTGGATGATAATCCCGCCATCAAGAGTTATACGCTGGAGGATTATTACGGGATCAGCGGGGAAAATATCCGTGTAAACGGGAAAAAGGTGAAGACGGCTTCGAACGGTTTTGTGGAAGTGCCGAAGGCGGACAATTTTCAGTTTTTTGATACCGAGAACCGGTTGATCACAGAGGTTCCGGAGGGAAAAGCCTACTATTCGGTCAAAAGCTTAAAAGAGTTCGGGATCAGTAAGGGTGACACGGTCACCATCACCATCGGTGAGACTAAGATCGAGGTAGAGATCATCGGAGCCATGAAGGACGGACTTCTCGGCTCCGGAAACATGACGCAATACAGATTTCTGGTGAATCAGAAGGAGTTTGATGAGTTTGAAAAGGATGAATCTGTAAGAGATTATTACTTCGGTCAGGTCTGCAACATTTTCACGGATGATGTGAAGACCATCAAGTCGGAAGTATCCGAGATTTCCGGCATCGGGTTTGATGCGGAAAGGTCCATCATTGCAGTGACTTATGTCATGAATATGATCCTGGCAATGATCGTGCTGATCGTAAGTGTGGCATTCATCCTGGTTTCTTTCCTGGTTCTGAAGTTCACCATCCGGTTCACGATCCAGGAGGAGTATCGTGAGATCGGTGTCATGAAAGCCATCGGTATGTCCAATTTCCGGATCCGGAGCTTTTACATTGTGAAGTACCTGGGAATGGCGGTGATCGGTGCAATCCTCGGCTTCTTCTTAAGTATCCCCTTCGGAAGTCTGCTGCTTAGGACAGTCAGCGCTACCATGGTCCTGGGAAATGATCTCGGCATCCTGATGAACCTCATCGGAAGCGTTCTGGTAGTTTTTCTGATCGTGGGTCATGCGTATCTCTGTACTTCCCGGATCCGGAAAAGCACTCCGGTGGATGCCATCCGTCAGGGGCAGAGCGGTGAGCGGTTCGGAAAGAAGGGCGGGATCCGTCTGGGCAATAATCCCTTCGGAACCATTCTGTATCTTTCCATCAATGATATCACCAGCTCCCCGAAGAGATTCTTCACCATCATCGCTACCTTTGCCATCTGCAGTCTGATGACGGCCATCATTGCCAACACCACAAAAACCATGGTCAGCCGGCAGATGACGGAGCTGATGTCAGTCAAGCTTACCGATCTTTATATCATTGATGTGGGTGCGATTATGAAGAACGGTATCTATGATACAGGGGAAGGAGATATCCCCTACATGGAGCATCTGCGTGAGGAACTGAAGGAGGAAGGCATCGAGGCTGACCTGTGTTACGAGAAAATCTATAAGTATCAGATCCGGTATAATGGCAACGAGGAATCTGTCGCTGTTTTACAGGGGATCGGAACCGAGATGACGGATTATGTGTACTTATCGGGAACTGCTCCGCAGTCGGAAAATGAAGTAGCCATTTCCCTTCATTATGAGAAGAAGCTGGATCTGCATATCGGGGATGAGTTTGTGATGATCTTCCCGGATCGGGAGGAAAGGGTCATGATCACAGCCGTGTTCCAAAGCTTTATGCAGGGAGGAGAATGTATCCGGATCCATCAGGATGTGAAAACGGATGCAAGTCATTTCAGTTCTGCCAACGCTTACCAGGTGGATCTGAAGGAACCTACACCGGAGAATTTGGAGAAAAGCAGGGATGTGATCGTGCGTGAAACCGGCATCGATGAGGCAAATATTCTTAACAGCCGTGATTTTGCCATCAGACTTATGGGCGTCCTGGATGTTATGAAGAGTGTGGAGCTCATGCTGGTGGTGATCACACTGATCGTTGTAATGCTCATCACCATCCTGATGGAGCGGTCGTTTATCTCGGATGAAAAGGCTCAGATCGCCATGATGAAGGCCATCGGTTTTAAAAACGGAAGCATCATAGGCTGGCACGTGATGAGGTTCGGAATTGTTGCGTTTCTTTCCGTTCTGATCGCCATGATCCTGGCCATTCCCTTAAGCCAGCTGATCATAGCTCCGGTCTTCGGCATCATGGGAACGGAAAAGGTTGTGATCGAAACGGATATCCTGAAGTCATTTGCCGTCTATCCGCTGCTGGTCTTTGCGGTGACTGCACTGTTTACCTGGATCGCTGCTACTCATACAAGAACAATTCACGCCAATGATACGGCGAATATCGAGTGATGAAATGGAGGAGAATATGTCTGCTATACTTGAAGTAAAGGATCTTTGCAAAACCTATATCGTAAATAAGAGACAGAACAATGTTCTGAAAAATGTCAATTTCAGTATCGAACGCGGAGAAATGGTGGCCATCATGGGCCCCTCCGGCTCCGGTAAATCGACGCTTTTGTATTCGGTGTCCGGAATGGACCGGCCCACGGGAGGCTCCGTCCTCTTTGACGGCAGAGAGATCTCGAAGCTTACGGAAAATGAGCTTTCCGAAGTAAGACTGAATAAGATGGGATTCATTTTCCAGCAGATGTATATGATGAAGAATCTGACCATCCTGGATAATATTGTGCTTCCGGCCATTCAGAGCAAGAAGTCTTCCGAAAAGAAGAAGGCGAAGATGGAGCGGGGGCTGGCCCTGATGCGTAAGCTGGGGATCGAGGACGTTGCGGATAATGACATCAACGAGGTATCCGGCGGACAGCTGCAGAGAGCCTGCATCTGCCGCAGCATGATCAATGATCCCGATATCATTTTTGCAGATGAGCCCACCGGTGCACTCAACAAGGCTTCCTCTCAGGAGGTCATCGGAGAGCTGGTCCGCCTGAACCGGGAGGGCACCACAATTATGATGGTAACTCACGATGCGAAGGTTGCTTCCAGATGCTCCAAGGTCTTTTACATTGTTGACGGAAATATCAAAGGTCAGTATAATTTAGGAAAAGAGGAAGATCACGAAGCCGTGGCCGGTAAGAGGGAGAGAGACCTGATGAACTGGCTCATGGAGCAGGGGTGGTAAATGTCAGATATACTTATAGTTGAAGACAATCAGGAAATAGGTGCACTGACTGCGGATTTTCTCCGGAAGGAGGGCTACAGTGTGAGTCTGGCCGGGGACGGTGCAAAGGCTTTGGCTCTGTACGAGATGTACGGGGCTAAGCTTGTTTTGCTGGATATTATGCTTCCGGGGCTGGACGGGTTTACCATCTGTTCGAAGATCCGGGAGACCTCCAACACGCCCATCATTATCATGAGTGCCAAGTCCGGGAAGGAAGATAAGCTGAACGGGCTGATGCTGGGGGCGGATGACTATATTGAAAAGCCTGTGGATATTGATCTGCTGGTAGCGAAGATCAAAGGGATCTTTAAGCGCAGGTTCGGAACGGACAATCTTTCCAAGGACGGTATAGTCCTCAACCGGGAGCTCCAGACACTGACCGTGAACGGAGAACCGAAGGAACTGACGGGCAAGGAGTTTGAGCTTCTGAAGATCCTGATGGAGAATCATGGAACTACCTTAAAGAAGGATTATCTGTTCAACACGGTCTGGGGCAGTGATTCGGATTCTGAACTTCAGACCCTGACCGTTCATATGAAACGCCTTCGGGAGAAGATCGAGGCCGATCCCAAGAACCCGAAGCACTTGATCACCGTTTGGGGAGTGGGGTATCGGTTTGAATAAGTATCTGCGTATCATTATCCTGATCACGGGGCTCTGGGCTGTCATGATCCTGGTGACCAATCTCATTTTCCTGAAGAGCTTTTCCAAGGGGGAGCAGGCTCCCTACCGGGTGGAAGCGAAACGGATCATGGAGGAGATGGGCTCAAACGAACAGGTTCAAAAAATTGATCTGTCCGGTTACGATCACATTATCTCCGTGAAGGTCTTCGATCCTTCCGAGATCTGCAATCATGATTATCTGGTTTTGGAGGATGCTTCCACCGGAGTGCTGTACCGGTTTGAGTATGAGAGACCGGAGCAGACCAAGCAGATGATCCTGACATTAAACGGAGTTCTGATCCTGGTATACCTGATCGTGCTTGGGATCCTTCTGTATCTGTATCATTCCATTTTAAAGCCCTTCCAGCAGTTAAAGGAAATGCCCTACGAGCTTTCCAAGGGTAATCTGACAACGCCGGTCAAGGAGAATAAAAACCGTTACTTCGGCAGATTTCTCTGGGGCATGGATCTTCTGAGGGAGAACTTAGAGGAAGCCAAGGAAGAGGAACTGAGATTCCAGAAGGAAAAGAAGACTCTGATCCTGTCATTGTCCCATGATATCAAGACGCCTCTTTCTTCCATCAAGCTGTATTCGAGAGCCCTTTCTCAGGACCTGTATACGGACGAAGCAAAAAAGAAGGAAGCTGTGTCCGGCATTATGAGGAATGCGGAGGAAATCGAGAATTATGTTTCGGAGATCATCTCGGCATCCAATGACAACTTCCTGAATCTGAAGGTGGAGAACGGAGAGGTATATCTTTCCGAGCTCATGAAGAAGATCGAGGTTTATTACCGCGACAAGCTGAGTGTGAAGCACACGGAGTTTGTGGTGGAGCCGTATCCGGATTGTGTGATCCTCGGAGATCCCGACAGGATCATTGAGGTGATGCAGAACATCATCGAGAATGCCATCAAGTACGGAGACGGACGGGAGATCCGGCTTTCCGTTTCCGAAGAGGAGGACTGCCGCCTGGTGAAGATCGAGAATACCGGCGAACCCATCAGGGAATCCGAGCGGAGCAGTTTGTTTGAATCATTTTACCGGGGCTCCAATTCCGCAGGGAAGAAGGGCAGCGGCCTTGGACTTTATATTGCAAGAACCCTTATGCGTATGATGGACGGAGATGTATTCTTAGATCCCTCCGCAGGCGAAGGCCGGACTGCATTTGTGGTGGTGCTGAGGAAAGCGTGACTGTTTCCCTTATATTTGTACGATTGACGGAACCATTTGCTTTTGCTAAAATGGTTCCGTGGTTGTTTTTGAAGGAAAATGCTCACAGGGTTTTATCTTGTTGTTTTGAGGGAGGGTTACCATGCGGATCGCAGTTTGTGATGATGAACAGAGGTTTCGGGATGATATCCGGAATCATATTTCGGCGCTTTATAAGAGTCTGGATGTGATCGTGGATTCTTTTTCAGACGGAAGAGAGCTGCTCACACGGTTTCAGACCTATCCGTATCAGCTTGTATTTCTGGATATTGAAATGCCGGCCATGGACGGGATCACGGTTGCCAAAAAGCTCAGGGAAATGGATCCGAATGTCTATATTGTATTTCTGACCGGACATGTGGAATATGCCCTGGAGGGGTATGAGGTAAATGCGCTCCGTTATCTGACAAAGCCCGTTCAGGAGGAGAAGCTCTTAGAGGTCCTTCGATATGTGGATAAGAGCTTTGAGAGCAAGAAGCAGATCCGTTTCCGGACAGACCGTGAGGAGTATCTGGTGAGCTTGGATGAGCTTCAGTATATCGAGGCCCAGAATCAGTATATCCTGATCCATACCACAAACGGGGATTATCTTGTGCGTTCCAGTATGGGAGAATATGAAGAGGTTCTGAAGGGCTACGGGTTCTTCCGGGTTCACAGAGGTTATCTTGTGTCCCTGGGTCAGATCAAAAAGGTCGGAAAGGCCGAGTGCGTCTTAAACGGCGGGATCACCATACCTGTGAGCCGCAGCTCCGTGAAGCCCTTGAAAGAAGCGTTGTACCGTTATTTGGAAGAGGAGGCTTTCTGATCTTGATCGATTTGGATGTGATCTTTTCAATTATCAGCTTAGCAACCCAGATGCTGACAAAGGGGTTTGCCTTTATCGTAGTGATCCTGATCGCAGATTGCTATCTGGGTGCCAGATACAAGGTCGGCTTGGGAATGTGGCTCATAGCCTTTTTGTATATGATCATCAATACCGTGTTAAACATAGGGCTGGAGATTGCCTTAGTTTTTTTTTGGATGATCACCAGTGAGGATGGGATCCTGGTTTCGGAGGTCGGTAATCTGCTTCTTGCGTATGCAGTTCCGATCAGCACCGTTTTGAATGTGATCTCTTATCTGTTCTTTTTGCTTGTTTTCCTGATCATGACGAAAGAAAAGAAATTTCACAGAAGATTCTTCAAAGCGGCCGGAATTTCGTTTTTGCCCGGTTTACTGTTTTTTTATATCGATAATCTGCCGAGACCTTTCTTCAGCGCTCTTTTCGGCAGTTTAGATGAATACCAGAGAAAAAATTTCCTTTCAAACACCTATGTATCTGTTTTGACCATTGCCTTTGCTTTCGTGGCGATGCTGACATTGATCCTGATTTTGTATTTTGCTGTATACCGGCGTGGGATCCGCATGAAGGTCAGTGCCTGGATCGTGGTTTTGTTTATTGTATGGGAATACTTTTTCACATTTTTGGCAATGATACCGTATCTGGAGGTTAATTTCGACTATTCTCAACAGATCATGAACGGATATCTGGTGGTCTTTTTAACGATCATCGGAATCAGTGCTCCCGTCATTACGGTTTTTGTGCTATATTCCATGCGGCTTCGTGAGCGGACGGTTTCCCAGGAATCCTATCTTCAGGCAGAACTGGAGTATATAGAGCAGTATAAAAGAAAAGAACATGAGACCCGGGCTTTTCGTCATGATATGATCAATCAGCTGGCTCTTCTGGAGATGAATCTGTCTGCCGGAAGGGATGAGGAATGCAAGGAGCATCTGACGGAACTTCTGGGGAAAGCCAGGGAATTCTCCCCTCGGTTTAATACCGGTGATGAAATGCTGGACTGCATTGTTTCCATGAAAAATGAAAAGATGGAGGAGGCAGGGGTTACATTTTCCTGTGACGGTGTATGTGACGGCGGTCTGAAGATGAGACCCATGGATCTCTGTGTGATCTTTGCAAATGCCATGGACAATGCCATTGAAGCAACCCTTGCAGAGCGTGAAAAAGGCTTGGACGTTCCCATGAATGTTGACTTTAAGATCACCAGAACCGATTCTTATTTTGTTTTCAAATTAAAGAATCCCTGTCCGGAGGATCTGGATGCGGAGAGTCTTTTTGATCCCAACGTGATCTATACTTCCAAGAAGGATAAGCGTCATCACGGCTTCGGGACCAAGAATCTGCTGCACACCGTAACAAGTTACGGAGGAATGGTGCGTGCAAGGCGCGAGGGAAGGGTATTTGAACTGGGTATTACGCTTCCGAGAAACGCGTGACAGTAATAATTCGGCGGAACGGATCGTTCGTTATGGATATCGACTGATCGATAGCCGGAAATAATACAGGAGGAGGTTGACGTTTTGCTTGATGTGATCATTAAATATACTACCGTAGAACTGTCAGTGATCGCCTGTGCTATTGCCATGGCAAGCGTTATTCTTGTCTGTAACTGTTTTCTCGGAAAGAAGTATCATACCGGTCTTCTGACCAAGATTATTTTATTCTGCTGGGTGGTCTTTGGCATTGGATTATCTTTACTGAACGGAATTGTCTATGGGATGTTTTCGGCAATCGCAGTGTTTTTTGCTCCGGAACTGGAAAGTCTCCTGGCGTCGGATGGCTATTTTGCAGCCCTTGCGGTAACGACTCTGCAATATCTGGAGATATTTCTCATTTTTGTGATTGTAATAAATGAAAAGAAGTTCCTTAAACGGATGTTTGTTGCGTTCCTGTTAACGATTTTTATGACAATGCTGGTACATTACGGAACTACGGTTTTTTCTTCCATTTTCCATGTTATGTTCGGGACGAATGAATTCAATTACAGAATGTACTATGGATTGGGGATCAGTTCTCTGATCACTTATGCCCTTGATGTGTTTTGTTTTCAGCTTCCGGCTTTCCTGTTTCTTTATTTCGGCATCTATCGGAAAGGGATCCGGATGAAGCTCAGTCCCTGGATCGTTGCAGGCTTTGTTTTCTGGATGTTTGTATTTGCGGAGCTGACGGACCTTCCTTTTATCTCGGAAGTTTCGGTCTATTCACAGGTCATCATCAACGGATATATTGTGGCTATGCTGACACTGTTCAGTGTAGCTGTGCCCATCATGATCGTGTATCTGATCTATTCGGTAAGACTTCGGGAGAAGATCACCTCCCAGAACACCTATCTGAAGGCGGAGCTGGATTATATTGAGCAGTATAAGAGAAAAGAGCAGGAAACCAGAGCTTTCCGCCACGACATGATCAATCAGCTGGCACTACTTGATATGAATCTGGCCGCCGGAAAGCGGGAGGACTGTCTGGAACACCTGGAGGAACTCCTTGGAAAAGCAAGAGGATTTTCCCCGAGGTTCAATACCGGTGATGAGATGCTGGATTGTATCGTTTCCATGAAAAATGAAAAAATGGAAGAGAACGGTATTTCATTTACCTGTGACGGTGTCTGTGACGGCGGTCTGGACTTAAAGCCCATGGATCTCTGCGTGATCTTTGCAAATGCCATGGACAACGCCATTGAAGCCACCCTTGCTGAACGGGCGAAGGGAACGGACGTACCTATGGCCATCGATTTCAAGATCACCCGGACCGGTTCCTACTTTGTATTTAAATTGAAGAACCCCTGTCCCGAGGATCTGGATGCGGAAAGTCTGTTTGATCCCAACGTGATCTATACCTCCAAGAAAGATAAACGTCATCACGGTTTCGGAACAAAGAACCTGTTACGCACCGTGAACCGTTACGACGGAATGGTGAAGGCAAAGCGGGAAGGAAGAGAATTTGAACTCGGCATTACATTGCCCAGGAATGCATAAGTCTTCACATCTCATTAATGAAAAAGGCAATAAAAATCCCCGACACTCTTTATGAGTTGTCGGGGATAATGTTTTACATCAGATACTTCCGGTACTCACTCGGTGAACAGCCTTTGATCTGGCGGAATACTCGGTTGAAGGTGGGGATGCTCTTGAAGCCTGAGTGATATGCGATCTCGGTAATGGGAAGGTCCGGATCGGAGAGCAGGATCTGGGCGTGCTTTACACGTTCTGCCAGAAGGTACTCCACGAAGTTCTGGTTGGTGATCTGCTTGAAGACCCGGGAGAAGTAGCTGGGAGAAAATCCGGCGTGCTCCGAGATCTGATCCAGGGAGATATCATCCTCCAGATGCATGGTGATATATACACAGGCCTCCTGGATCTTTCCTGCGGTCTGGGATGAGTAGTGGGGCTGGATCTCCGGAGACATCAAGTCCTGCTTCTCCAAAGCCCGGGCAATGCACATAAAGAATTCCCAGAGGCTGATGATCTTGTCTGTACGGAAGAAGGTGGGCTTTTCAGCCTGAAGATCTACGATGTTTTTGGCATACATCTGCAGATTCTGAAGAAGCTCCGGATGCTCCTGATAGGAAAACTGATGAATGGTCCGCATCTGATTGCGGAAGGGATCGAAATCCTTTGCTTCCGTCAGAAGAGTGGGAGAGAACTGGATGCCGATCAGCTGACGATCCGGATTGGAGATGGTCTGGTGAAGCTCACCCTGCCAGATGATCATGATATCGCCGGGAGACATGTGATAACGCTGTCCCTGGATCTCCAGCTCCGGGGTGGAGTCGGATTCGGAAGTGTCCGGATATACCAGCAGCTCGATCTCTCTGTGCCAGTGAAGCGGATAGTCATTGGGGAAGCGTCTTTGAGAAATGATATTGATCTCATTTCCGAAATTGAGTTCTTCGTACTGGTTGGGTCTGATCATTCTTTCACCATTTTCCTTTCTGAAATAACTGATAAATATGATTGCTTAAAATTTGTTCTCATAAAATCGCTTTTTTATCACGACTTCTCTGTTTATGCCCTTATTTTATGGATGAAAATCGTTTTTGTCAACAATAAATAGTTAAATGGATAAATTCTGGGCAGATTCATGTAAGAATTGGGAAGTATTTAGGGTGAAATGTAAGTATAATCAAGATGATTCAAATGTGTGGTTTTTGTGTCGATCGACACAACAGTTAAGAAAAGGAAGATGAAAATGAACAAACAGATCAAATGGGTATGGGAGAATACCCGTGGAAGTCACGGGATCTATGCAGTGGCTTTGGTCCTTTCCATCATTGTCAACTACCTTCAGCTGGGAGTTCCGATGATTGTAAAGAGGATCGTGGACCATTTCCTGACCGGGGATGATGCACTGCTGCATCTGGAGCAGGACAGACAGTATCTGTATTTTCTGCTTGGAGCAATGGCGGTGATCACTCTGGTGCGGACCGTCCTTTTTTATTCCAACAACATGATCTATGAGACCGTGAGCCAGAAGATGATCTATCAGCTGAGAAACCGTCTCTTCGGAAAGATCCTGCGCCAGGACATGGCATTTTATGACAGAAACCGGACCGGTGATCTGATGACCCGTGTCACCGGAGACTTAGATGCAGTCAGACACATGGTTGCCTGGGTCATCAAGCAGGTAGTGGAAGGTCTGGCCCTCTTCGGATCCGCCATGATCTATTTCTACTTCTTGGATTGGGTGACGGCTACCAGCATCCTGGTGCTCTGTCCGGTGATCTTCATCGTGATCCTGATGTTTAAGAATAAGGTAGGTCCCATGCATAAGAACCTGCGTGAGAAGCTGGCTACCTTAAATACAGCAGCTCAGGAAAATATCTCCGGTAACCGGGTGGTCCGGGCATTTGCCAGAGAGGATTACGAGAACGAGAAGTTCAATGAAAAGAATAAGGATTATTCCACCGCGAGCAAAGAGACCTCTCTCTTGTGGCTGAAGTATTTCCCCGTGGTTGAGACCTTCGGATCTCTGATGCCCATCGTGCTTCTTGCTGTGGGTGGTGTTTCCATGATCACGGGACGCCTCGGGATCGGTGATTACGTGGCATTCTCTTCACTGATCTGGACCGTCAGAAACCCCATGGGTATGCTGGGAAATATCATTAATGAATTCCAGCGGTTCTCCGCAGCAGCTACCAAGGTCATGGAGATCGATGAATCCGTTCCGGAGCTGGTGGATAAGGAAGATGCCATTGACCTGACGGAACGTCTGAAGGGCGATATCGTCTTTGATCACGTCAGCTTTTCTTATCCTGAAGGAACCAGAAACGGCCGTGGTGTGCTGAAGGATATCAATGTTCACATCAAGCCCGGTCAGACGGTGGCCATCATGGGTGAGACCGGAAGCGGTAAGACTACGCTGATCAACCTTCTGCCCAGATTCTACGATCCCGATGAGGGAAGCATCCGTATTGACGGTGTAGACGTGCGGGATATGAAGATGACACAGCTGAGAAAAAATATCGGTATGGCTACTCAGGATGTGCTCCTGTATTCGGATACCATTGATGCAAACATTGCTTTCGGTAACGAGAGTATGTCTCAGAAGAAGATCCAGCGGTATGCAAAGTACGCTGCAGCTTCCGAGTTTATTGATGTCATGCCTGAAGGGTATGATACCATCATCGGTGAGAGAGGCGTGGGTCTTTCCGGCGGACAGAAGCAGAGAATTGCTCTTGCAAGAGCCATGGCCATTGAGCCTTCCATCCTGGTGCTGGATGATACCACCTCTGCCGTGGATGCCGAGACCGAGAGCGTGATCCAGGACAGTTTAAGGAATCTTCCTTTTGAATGTACCAAGCTGATCATTGCCCAGAGAATCTCTTCTACTAAAGATGCGGATCTGATCCTCATTCTGGAGAATGGTGAGATCACCGAAATGGGAACCCACCGGGAACTGATCCAAAAGAAGGGTTACTATTACAACGTTTATAAACTGCAGGGAGGAGGCGAAGACGATGGCGAATAAGAATAAAAATACCTACGGCCAGGACGAACGTCTGGAAACTCCTTTTCAGTTTAAACATCTGCTCCGTGCAGGCGTTTATATCAAAAAGTACAAATGGAAGATGATCCTGGCATTTTCCATGAGTCTTCTTGCCTCTGCAGCAGGCCTCATGGGCCCGAAGCTGACACAGATGGCACTGGATGATGTGATCCCCAACAAGGACTGGAAGGGGCTGTGGATCCTGGTGGGTCTTCTGGTACTCTTCAGTGTGATCACCGTGGTGTTCGCCACCATCCGTTCCAGGATCATGACGGTAGTCAGCCAGAATATCATCTACGATATCCGGAAGGACCTGTTTGAGCATCTGCAGGAACTGGAGGTACAGTACTTTGACGACCGCCCTCACGGCAAGATCCTGATCCGTGTCGTAAACTACGTAAACTCCGTAGCCGACATGCTGACCAACGGCCTCATCAACGTCATCCTGGAATTCATGAACATCATTTTCATTGTGGTTTTCATGTTCTTTATGGATGTGAAAATGTCTCTCGTGATCCTCTGCGGTATTCCCTTCCTTGCGGTGGTGATCCTGCTCATCAAGAATCATCAGAGAAAAGCATGGCAGAATGTATCCAACAAGAACTCCAACTTAAATGCCTACCTTCAGGAGAATATCACCGGTGCAAAGGTGACAAAGGCATTTACCCGTGAGGATTACAACTGCGAGATCTTTACGGAGCTTTCCGGCGAATCCCGGAAGGCATGGATGAAGGCTATCATCCTGTCGAACCTTCTGTGGCCCTCCGTGGACAATATCTCCGTCTGGGTCCGCATTGCCATCTACGTATTCGGACTTCTGATCTTCGGACCCTCCGTTGTCAGCCTGGGTACCATCATTGCAATGAGCTCCTACGCAGCCAGATTCTGGCAGCCTATCATGAGCCTTGCAAACCTGTTCAACAACTTCATCAACAATATCGCTTATCTTGAGCGTATCTTCGAGACCATGGATACCCCTGTCAGCGTTCGCGATGCAGAGGATGCCCATGAGATGAAGGAGATCAAGGGTGAAGTGATCTTTGACGACGTGACCTTCGGCTACGAAGAAGGCCAGACCGTTTTGAGCCATGTTTCCTTTAAGGTAAAGGCCGGTGAAAGCGTGGCCTTAGTCGGTGCAACCGGTGCAGGAAAGTCCACCATTGTAAACCTGATCTCCAGATTCTACAATGTGACCGACGGCCGGATCCTCATCGACGGAGAGGATATCTCCAAGGTGACCCTGAAGTCATTGAGAAGCCAGATGGGTATCATGCTTCAGGACAGCTTCCTTTTCAGCGGGACCATTGCGGATAATATCCGCTACGGACGTCTGGATGCTACGGATGAGCAGATCCTGGAAGCCAGCCGGGTGGTATGTGCGGATGACTTCATCAAGAACATGCCCGAAGGCTATGAGACCATGGTAAATGAGCGCGGTTCCAAGCTGTCTCAGGGACAGAAGCAGCTGGTTTCCTTTGCCCGTACGCTGATCTCGGATCCCAGGATCCTGGTCCTTGACGAGGCAACCTCCTCCATTGACGTTCAGACTGAGAGCGCATTGCAGAAGGGCTTGAACAACATGCTTCGCGGAAGGACTTCATTTATCATTGCCCACCGTCTTTCCACCATCCGCAACTGTGACAAGATCATGTTTGTGGGTGACGGAGGAATCCTGGAGGCCGGTACCCATGAGGAACTCATGGCCATGAAGGGACATTATTATTCCCTTTATACCTCACAGATCAAAGAGATCGCATAAGTTTTATTTCAGATGCTGACACATGTGACGAAAGAGAGCATGTGTCAGCATTTTTTTTATTTATTCGAAAATGGTACAAATGGGTGATATACATTATATTCGTATTTCTATATAATGTATCATGAGGAAAAAGGGTACATTGTTTATTCGCGGGATCTGCAATGTGCCGGACAGGAGGATATATGAAAAAGATCAAAAAACTGTTGTTTGTGTTGTGTGTAATGACACTGCTTTTTACCTTCGGGATACCTGTGATGGGGGGCCGGGCTGAAGAAGCGGTGAGTACATCGGATGATTTTTTGCTGTATGTTGAATCGGTCTATTATGTCACGAACAGAGGAACGGTTGTTACGGGAAGAGTCGTTGAGGGTACGCTGGCAGTTTCGGATGACATCTGTCTGAAGACTTATGACATTAATCAGAATGCTGTATCCAAAGATTATAAGGCTTTAGCTATTGAAATGTTCAATAAGAAGCTCGATTATGCTCAAAGGGGTGATAATGTGGGAGTCATGATCTCCACATTGAATATTACCTCTACGATCCATGTCGGTGATGCCCTTACGGCAAAAAATTCCGTTTATGCTTTGTCTCATGGAAAATATAATGACGGAAGAATGGTTATTACGGGTGTGTTTACCGCAGACTCATCCAGAACCGACAATGTTCAATCCGGGAAGTATCAGGCGCATATTTATGAAATCAGAAGCGGATCTGATACAACAGCTTCACTTCAACTTGAGAAGGGGTCACTGGCACCCGGTGAGAGTTGCTATGGTTATCTTCAGTCATTTTATGCGCCCAGGGTTGTTTATGTCGGACAGCAGTTTAAGCTCACAAAAGGCGGACATACTTACGGAGTCTTTGAGGTCTCAGGTGTATATGATGAACTGGCCGAAGCTTTGGATGGAGCGGGGCAGATCATAGGAATTGATTTTCCGATCAATACCATCGATTCGGATAATAACACCTCATGGCAACCGGAAAATGACGGCGTGGGTTCCAAGTATTATCTGAAGAATGGTCGCGAATCCACCCTTACCGTGCATCTTAATCTGCTCGAGGATTCGGTCATCACATTTGATTACAGGATAAGGATAGGCCGTAATTACGGTAATTCGGATCTGAGCAATGAACATGCTTACTTTACGGTTGACGGCACGGAAAAGTTCAACTGTAAAGCCAAAAGCACCGCATGGAGCCCGTATTTTGTCCAGCTGCCTGCGGGAAAACATACGTTGCAATGGACGTACAGGAAGGGGGGAGACGGTGAATCTACCAGTGCGAATGGTCTGCTGCTCAGAAACCTGAGCTTTTATCCCGGTAAGATCGTCGTAGCTCTGGACACTGCCGAGGGTAAGTTACCGGATCGTTTCGATCAAATGATCGTCACAAACCGTAATACAAAGATAGAACTTCCAGTTCCGACCAGAGACGGGTATTCTTTCCTGGGCTGGTTTGGTCCTTCTTCAAATACTGAAAGTGTTGATCTGCTTATGTCGGAAAACAACCTGTATTTGATGAACGGTCTTTCCGATTCTATCCTTCTGACTGCTCATTGGGAGCCTGTGGGCTGGAATGTTATCTCAAACTGGGGATTTGAGGCGGATTCCATCTCAAATACCAATTGGACCTTTACGGATGCGGATAATGACGGAAAAAACTGGTATTTGAATTCGAGTCACGGTGAGAGTGTCACCTATTCCAAACCCTATGAAGGGAAAGGCTGCATCGTCTCGGATTCCAATCTCGTCGGTTCTTCAAAACCGGATAACTGGGCTGTCTCTCCGGCTGTAACTCTTCCGGATCGTGCCTGTGAAGTAGCGGTTATGTCACGGGTTCATTACAGAGAAGTATCCGAGATCAAAAATAATTTTGCGATCTATGCGGGTCTTACCAATGAGATCAGTAAGATGACTAAGGTCGGCGGAGATTATACCGTAACCGATCAATGGCAGGAATTCACCGCAGATCTGTCCGCTTTTGCCGGAAAAACCGTCTATATTGCGATCAGACATTATAATGTGTCGAATCAGCTTGAACTTACCATTGACCGGGTTCAGGTCCGTAAGACACTTATACCGGTTACCTTGATGGGTCTGGATTCCCACAATGAAAGGTATGTTACATTTCGGTCTGATACGCTGTTATCCGACGGAGAAGTTACCATGCTTGAAGAAGGACCACGGTACGGCAGAATGGCCTATGCCTATGGGGATGTATATTTATTTTCCTTAAATACGATCTATTCGTCGAAACTGGCAGATCTGAGTCAGTCAACTTCTAAAATCCGTGCATACGGAGGAAATGCATTATCCGTAACCTACGATTACAGCAGAGATACCTTTTATGTACTGATCAATCCGTTTAATTCCAACGAGTATATTCTGGCCAGATTCTTCCCTTCCACCAACAAGGTGGTATCATTGGGCAAAGTGATGATGTATGGTATGAATATGCCGATCAGTGCCATTACCGCCGGACCGGACGGGATCCTGTACGGATTGATGATGGATGGATCGCTTGTTACGATCAATCCCGATACGCTTAAGGCTGAACTTACGGCTCCAACCTGTATAGGAACCATCAACGGTAATCAGGATATGTGTTATGACTATACCAATGACCTGATCTATTATCTGGTCAATGGCTCCTTTAAACGAAGTTTATATGTCATTGATCCGAAAACAAAGGAATCCAAGCTGCTCACAAACATAAAATCGGAGGGTGACAGTGGTGAGATCTACAGCCTTGTGTCCATGTTTGTGGTACCTGATGTTGACTTCGCAGGGCCTGCCATCACAACACTCGGTGGGACGATGACTCCTTCTGTGATCATGAGTCCGTTTATTGAAAACGATCAGGAGTATACGATCACATCAGGGGATACCAAAATCTTCAAGATAAACGGCTCAAAAGCAACTGCCATCAAGACCGGAAGTGCAAGTCTTGGTCTGAAGAGCGAAAGCGGCGTGGTTGCGAAGTGCTACGCCAGAAGTGAGTTCGAGGATGTGACCCGGACCTCAGATAAAGGAAAGAAGCCTTACTACTATGATGCGGTATATTGGGCAGTTGATTCGGGAGTAACGGCAGGAGTTAAAAAGGACGGTGTATATAAGATCTTCAACCCTCAGGGAAATTGTACCCGTGGCCAGATGATCTCCTTTATCTGGAGAATGGCAGGTTGCCCTGCACCGGAATCCGACATCATTTCCTTTAATGATGTAAAGAGTGATGCTTATTACTACAAAGCAATACTTTGGGCTGCGGAAAAGGGAATTGCCGGAGGCTACAATGACGGATCCTTCCGTCCCAATGAACCCTGCACCAGAGGACATGCTGTAACCTTTATGTGGCGTTATCTCGGAAAGCCCGAACCTCAGACGAAATCCAGTGATTTTACTGATGTAAAGGATACCAAGGCCTACTATTACAAGGCAGTGCTCTGGGCGACCGAAAACGGCATCACCGGCGGCTACAGCGACGGAACCTTCCGGCCTACCGGAAACTGTACCCGTGCTCAGATGGTGACCTTCCTGTATCGTCTGAAATACAATGATGTGATCGTCTATGACGAGCGGAGTCTGATGTGATTGTTTGTGGCAGAGTCTGATGATATATATTTGACGAGACTGTTCATGATGTCAACAGATTTTAAGAGGACGGCTGAGATTTCGGCCGTCCTCATCTTTTTGTTCGGATTGCAAATTTTAAAAGCCTGTGTTATAATACTTGCCAGTGTTTTCGGAGAAAAGTGAGAACAGCAATGGGTTTAAATAGATACAGTTCCCGGAGTGTTTCCGGGAGAATCAAATACAGCTCGGGAACCGGGTCCGTAAGAAAAACGGGCCGTAGGATTTCTGCGCTGTTTTTTGCTGTCATTTTTGTTGCCCTTACTCTGTACGGACTGCCCCGAACAGCTAAAGCGGAGGTGGCAGGCCCCGATGTCAATGCGGAGGGATACTGTGTCATGGATGCGGATACCGGCGAGGTGATCTGCGGAAAGAACCAGTATGCCAAGTATTATCCGGCAAGTATCACCAAGATCCTGACAGCCCTCATCATTTATGAAAACCTTCCGGCTTCGGACCTGAATAATGTATTGTCCTTCTCTCATGATGCGGTGGTAACGAATCTGACCAAGGACAGTTCTACCTTATCGCCGGTTGCCAAAGAAGGAGAGCAGATGACGGTGGATCAGGCCCTTCACGGGATGATGCTGGCATCTGCCAATGAGTGTGCAAATGCTCTTGCGGAATACCTGGCAGGAAGCAATGCCGAATTTGCCAATATGATGAACGCAAGGATCGCACAGATGGGCCTGGAAGGGTCCCATTTTGCCAATCCTTCCGGTCTGGATGATACGGAGCAGTATACCACTGCCTATGATATGGCCGTTATTGCAAGGACTGCACTGCAGAATCCGAGTGTGAAAGCCCTTATGAGTGTCAATGATTACGTGCTTCCCGCAACCAATCTCTGTGGCGAGAGAGCCATGCATTCCGGTCATGCCCTGATCAATAAGTCCTACCATTATGAGACAGAGGCGGAGATCGCTTATTCCGGAAAGGGCGGACTTACCGACTGGGCCGGCCGTACTCTGGTCACCTATGCGGACCGGGGAGATAAGAGGCTCATCATTACCCTTATGAAGGACAAGGTGGGCTGGGAGATCACGGATACCATGGTCCTCATGGATTTTGCATTTCCCTATCTGGACCATAAGATCCCGGAGGTAAAGTTCGAGGAGCGAAATGAAGCCATTACCACCTTCCCGGACAGAGATACAAACCTTTACCAGTTCATGGGCACCTATACCCTGGTCACTGCCATCTTAAAGCCGGGGGAAGAGATGTTCTGTGTGGGCCGGTATCAGGACTGGTATCAAGTCCAGTATGCGGGGCTCACCGCCTATGTTCCAGTGGATCAGGTCAATCCCTGCCGGGAAGATGAGACGAAAGAAGGAGACGAAGAGACAAGAAAGCCCACGAAGCCTCATGTGGAAAAGGAAACTCTGGATCCGGAACTTTTTTATCAGGATCCCGATGATCCCGACTGGAAGGATGGGGAAGTGGCATTTGACCTGACTGCTCCGGAGAGCAAGGGTGTCTTTTTGAACATCCTTTCCGAGCATTACGTGGCAAATGATGATCTCTCCGTATTCCGGATCCTCCTGATCGTTGCAGGCGTTGCACTCATTGGTCTGGTGCTGCTGATCGGTTCTCTGATCTTTGAAATGTATCAGCTTCACACGGAGAACAAGGAACGGAAACGAAGAAAAATGGCATCTCATAAGATCGTGCTCCGCATGGGCGGAAGAACGAAAAAAAGAGATGAGTAATAGGATCGACACAAGATACTGTCAGAAAAACGATCGATACAAGATACATTAAGAAAAGTTCCGCAGTTTGAGGTGTGGAACGGGAAAGAAGGAAAAGTAAGTTGAAAGGACACAGGTTTCACCCTCTGCCGATGCTTCTGGCAGTGATCCTGCTGCTGGGCAGCATTCTGTTTCCTACAAAAGCGGAAGCGGCGCTGTTCTGCCCGGAAGGACCGGAGATCTTCGGAGAGGGATATTGTATTTATGACATGACAGATGGGAAGATACTGGCCGGGCACCATGCCACAAGTCAGTATTATCCTGCCTCCATCACCAAGGTGCTGACGGCACTGATCGTTTTGGAGCATGTGGAGGACTTAAATCAGCCGCTGACATTTTCCCATGATGCGGTGACAAATATCACCTCCGACAGCTCCACCCTGAACCCCAAGGCCAAAGAAGGAGAGGTCATGACGGTTCATGATGCTCTGTACGGTCTTATGCTGGCCAGCGGTAACGAATGTGCAAATGCTCTGGCAGAGCATGTCAGCGGTTCCGTGGAGAATTTTGCCGTTCTGATGAATGAAAAGGCGGCGGAGATCGGCTGTGTGAATTCCCATTTCGTGAATCCTCACGGACTTCAGGATATCAATCATTATACCTGCCCCTACGATATGACCCTTATTTTCGCAGAGGCTTTGAAGAATCCTACCTTTGTGACCATCGATTCCACTCCGGAATATGTGATCGGTGCAACCAACCTGACAGCTGCCCGGAAGGTGTTGATGGGTCACGCCATGATCAACGGAACCATTCCCTATGAAGGTGTGTTTGCAGGAAAGACCGGTCGTACACCTTATGCCGGACGTACTCTTCTGACTGCATTTGAGCGTAACGGTCATAAGTATTCCGTTTGTCTTATGAAGTCCAATGATCAGGACTTTTATCTGGATGCACAGATCCTTCTGGATTATATCTGCGACCGTCAGGAAGGGGAGGTCATTGCCTGGACCGAATGTAAGAAGAAGGTCTGGACCCTGGGCAATGTCAATGCCAGAGACTTACCTTCCGTTCATTCTCATGTTCTTTATACCGCAAAGAAGGGAACTCCCCTGGAGATGCTGGAAGTCAGCAACATGGACTTTGCCCGCGTGACGGACGGCGAGAAGACCTTCTATATGTCCAAGTATTACCTGATCGATGCAGATCCCGTGAAGAATGCCGCTGCCTATGAGCAGGCAGAAAAGGATCTGGGCAACAGAAACCGGGGGATCGAAACGGAGGAACACTGGCCGGTTCCCACGGCAGAAGAGCCGGAAGCCGGAGAGACCATTGCAGTAGGACCCGTAAAGCCGGATGAAACCGGTTCCGAACCCGAAGGCACCGGAGTCCATAACGAGGATCCTACCGAAAAGCCTGAGGATGTAACGGGGCAGGATCCCTCCAAGGCAGATCCTGCAAAGTCAGAACCTTCCAAGGAAGATCCCTCAAAGCCTGAAAAGGTGACCGGGGAAGCCGGGAAGGATCAGAGCGAGGACGAGAGTGCTTCTGCACAGCCTGCGGAAAGCAAGGAAGAAAACACCAAGCCCGAAAAGGAAAAGGACGGCCCGGGACTCATGGATTATCTGAAGAAGATCACTCCCATGGGCTATGCGGTTCTGGCAGTGATCGCTGCCATTGTCATCGGCGCCGTGGCTAGTCTCATTGCTCACATCCGCAGAGAGCAGCGCAGAAAGCGTCTCAGAAGCATTCGCCATGATCTGATGGTCAGAAGCGCCAAGAGCAGTAAACACAGTCCGAAAGTGTGAAATGAAGGAGCATATCATGAAGGAATGGATCAAAGAGCATCGCGCAGCGCTGGCAGCATTTGCCGCCATCGGTTTTATGGCTTTTATGACCTTTATCTATTACGGCGTACAGTATGCGGTTTCGGAAGCCTATAATGATTTTACCCAATTTCCCGTAGGAAAATGGTTCAGCTTCGGAACACTTCTTGTTATCGGAGGTGCTTCCGTGTTCTTTGTCATCTGGTTCCTGATCCTGAAACGCAAGGCATCCTTTGAGATCCTTGCGGTGGCAGCCGTTGCATTCTGGGGACTTATCTTCATGTTTGTCCTTCCTCCGGCTTCCGGCCCCGATGAGGACAATTTCTATGTAACCTCTTATGAATTATCCAATCACCTTCTGTTTCAGAAAGAAACCTCGAAGGATGATTACGTCTATATGCGTGCATCCGATGCCGAGTTCCTGCTTCACAGAGATCCCGGTGCGGATGACTATCAGATCGTATTCGATCACTTCTTTGATAAATGTGATGACAAGACTATGGTCCTCACCGGGATGAAGAAGCGGGAGATGGTCTTCTGGGATTTCCTTCCCCAGGCCATCGGCATCTCCGTTGCGCGGATCTTCGGTATGGGTCAGATTGGTGCCATGTACCTGGCCCGTTTCTTAAACTTCCTTTTGTACATGGTGCTTTTCTATCTTGCTATTAAGAGAATGCCCTTCGGCAAACACATTTTCCTTTGTATTTCTTTGTTCCCGATGGTTCTGGAACAGATCTCATCCATGTCTTATGACGTTCAGATCATCGGTCTCAGTTTTTATTTCATTGCACAGGTATTTGATCTTGCCTACAAAAAAGACCGCGTCACCTGGAAGGATATCGTGCTTCTTGCGGTTACCTTAGGGCTCCTGGCGCCTACCAAGGTCATTTATGTGATGCTGGGATTTTTGTGTTTCCTGATCCCCCGGAAAAAATTCAAGAGTATGCATGAGAAGATCTCCGATAAGCAGTACTATGCCCTGGCGATCCTGATCGTTGCAGGTCTGGCATCTGCTACGGTTCTTTATGCTCAGTCCGACCGTTTCGGACAGTATCTGGCGGGTACCAATGCGACAAGACCTTCGGCGAATGCCACCGATCATCCGGTTCAGAGCTATGAGGACGCTGAAAAGGAAGGTTCTCTTCCGAACGAAGAGGTTCGTCTGTATTCCTTCTCGGATGTGCTTCATGAGCCTATGAAGATGATCCTGATCTTCGGAAATACCATCAGAACGGAGTGGTCCAGACATCTTACCATGATCTTTGGAAGTCATCTGGGATGGCACCGGATCCTTCTGTCGGGACACCTGATCTATGCCTTCCTGGCTTTGTATCTGGGAACCTGTATCCGGAAAGAATCGGAAGGCTTCCTTCCTAAGACCAAAGACCGGGCCGTCATGGGGGCTGTGATCCTGATCGTGGGACTTCTGGCATATCTTTTTATGCTGGTGGGTTGGACTACCTATAACAATGCGGCTATGATCTGCGAAGGGATCCAGGGCCGTTATTACCTGCCCCTTCTTCCTTTGTTTGCCGTTTGTTTGTGGAATACCCGCATCGGCTGGTCTCAGAAGGAAAATAAAGAAGGAACCGGATCTCTGTTCCTGGTATTTAGTTCCTCCATGCTTCTGTGGTGGAGTGTCATGGATATCTTCTGCTACACACTGGCAAGACTCGGAAGCAATATGGTGGGTTGAGCCTCTTGAAAAGGTTTATTTTCCCGATCCGGAAAAAGTTGATCGGAGAGTGAGAAAGTACTTCAAAAAAGTTTCAGATTATTTGAAGAAACTTCTTGCTATAACAACAGTTTCGAGTTATGATAGTGTACAATTGTAATATGGCCAAGTTTGGGCATATTACTTCTTTATGTAATTATTTTATGGAGGGCTGATTATGAGCAATACAGCAGAATCATCCGCAAGAAAGAGAATTGCTTCCGTGCTGGATGAAAACAGTTTTGTTGAGATCGGCGGTTACGTGACTGCACGGAATACCGATTTCAACTTGCAGACAAAAGACACTCCGGCGGACGGCGTGGTTACCGGTTACGGTACCATCGGCGAGACACTGGTATATGTCTACAGCCAGGATTCCACGGTACTTGGCGGTTCTATCGGCGAGATGCATGCAAAGAAGATCGAAAAGCTCTATGACATGGCACTTAAGATGGGCGCTCCCGTGATCGGTCTGGTTGATTGTGCCGGACTGAGACTTCAGGAAGCTACCGATGCGCTTCAGGCATTCGGAAGCCTGTTCATGAGCCAGGTCAAGGCATCCGGTGTGATCCCTCAGATCACAGCGATCTACGGTGTATGCGGCGGTGGAATGGCACTGGTTCCTTCCCTGACCGACTTCACATTCATGGAAGGCAAGAACGGAAAGCTTTTTGTGAATTCTCCCAATGCCATTGAAGGCAACTACACAGAGAAGTGCGACACTTCTTCCGCAAAGTTCCAGTCTGAAGAGGCAGGTCTTGTGGATGTGATCGGAACAGAAGATGAGATCGCAGCATCCATCCGTGAGCTGATCTCCATCCTTCCCGCTAACAACGAGGATGATTTCTCCTATGAGGAGTGCCGTGACAGCTTAAACCGCGAGGTTCCCTCTGCAGCAGCTTATGCAGCTGATACCGCATCTCTTGCGGCACTGATCTCCGATGATCAGTACTTCTTTGAGACCAAGGCAGCATTTGCCAAGGAAATGGTAACCGGCTTCATCCGTCTGAACGGACGCACCGTAGGTGTGGTTGCAAACCGCAGCGAGAAGTTCGATGAGAACGGCGAATCCGTATGGAAGGAAGATGCAGTCCTGACCGTAGCAGGTGCTAAGAAGGCTGCAAGCTTCGTATCCTTCTGTGATGCTTTTGAGATCCCTCTTTTAACATTTACCAACGTGACCGGATTCTGTGCATGCAAGTGCGCAGAGAAGAATATGTCTCTGGCAGCTGCAAAGCTGACCTATGCATTTGCTTCCGCAACCGTTCCGAAGATCAATGTGATCACCGGAGATGCTTACGGCAGTGCATATCTGACCATGAACTCCAAGTCCACCGGTGCAGATATCGTTTATGCATGGCCCACAGCTTCCATCGGAATGATGGATGCAGCTCAGGCAGTACGTATCATCTATGCGGATGAGATCAGTGCAGCTGACAGCGCAGCTTCCATGATCAGTGAGAAGACTGCAGAGTATCAGGCACTTCAGTCCAGCGCTCTGGCAGCAGCCAAGAGAGGCTATGTGGATGATATCATTGATGCTTCCGAGACCAGAAAGCGTGTGATCGCTGCCTTCGAGATGCTCTTCACCAAGAGAGAGATCCCTGCAGTGCAGAAGAAGCATGGTACGGTATACTGATCAAAGGAACATGAATAAAGGAGACCTGGAATGAGTCGTAAGAAAATATCAGCGTTCCTGCTTGCAGTTCTGACTGCGCTGTGTCTGCTGGCCCTCGGCGGATGTTCGGCGGAACCGAAAGCAGCGGATCAGGCAACTGCCGATCTTTGCTTCAGCCAGTCTGATGCTGTATTTCAGGAAGTATTCAGCACAACCTCGGAGAAAGGCATCGAGGAAAAGGTTTCTCTCTATCAGGCACAGAAGGATGAGACCAATGCCAATCTCTATCAGGCCTGGAGAAATGCCAAGCCGGATCTGGGGCAATATAACAGTGTCAAAAGCTACAGAGTTTATGAGACTGAGGATTCCTCAGAATATCTGAAGTATTATGCATGTGAGATCACATATGCCTTTAAGGACCGCGATCTTCATGCGAAGGTGATCTACGACGGAGTATCCGTTACTTCCGACGGAGCTGCAATTTCCGCAGAGGATCTGAAGGTTGCAGCCGCATCCATGGAAGCAGAGTTCACTTATGTTGAGAAGATCCAGAAAGCTTTGATGAATACCCTTCTGGGTATGGGAACCGTATTTATGGTCCTCATCATCATTTCCCTGGTGATCGGATGCTTCGGCTTCGGTCGTAAGATCGCCGATAACCGGATCGCTGCCAAGAATGCGGCCATTAATGCAAAGGCCAAGGAGCAGGCAGCAAAGGCTCTGGAAGAAGAGAAGAAGGTTGCAGCAGTTCCTGCAGCAGTCGAAACAGAAGAAACGACCGATGATGACGAACTGATCGCAGTCATTTCCGCAGCCATCGCAGCTTATGAGGCTGAGCATGCAGATACCGGTTACACCGGCGGACTGTACGTAAAATCCATCAGACGTGTCGGAAGAGCATAATACAAGAGTAATTATTCAGGAGGAATATCATGAAAAACTATACAATTACAGTAAACGGAAATGTTTATGAAGTAACCGTAGAAGAGGGCGGCGCAGGCAGCGCTCCCGCAGCAGCACCTAAGGCAGCTCCCAAGGCTCCCGCAGCAGCACCCAAGGCAGCTCCCGCAGCAGCTCCCAAGGCAGCAGGCGGCGCTCAGGGGTCCGTAAAGGTATCTGCACCTATGCCCGGAAAGATCCTTTCCGTTAAGGCTAATGTCGGTGATTCCGTAACAAAGGGCCAGGTGATCATGGTCCTGGAAGCTATGAAGATGGAAAATGAGATCGTTGCTCCTCAGGACGGCACCATTGCATCGATTGATGTTGCTGCCGGCTCTGCTGTAGAAGCAGGCGATGTTCTTGCGACTCTTTCCTAATTAGGAACCATATTCCTATTCATAAACGGAGGTCATAATGAGCTATATAACTAAAGTATTAGAGAATTTGGTCGGACAGACTGCATTTTTCAGCGGCCTGACCGTACTGAATCTTGTGATGATCGCTGTAGCCCTGTTCTTCATGTGGCTTGCGGTCGCTAAGAATAAAGAGCCGCTGTTGCTGCTGCCTATTTCCTTCGGTATGCTGCTGGTGAATCTTTATCCGCCTATCATGCAGGAGGGCGGTCTGCTCTGGTATTTCTTTAAGCTTGATGAGTGGGCGATCCTTCCTTCCCTTATCTTCATGGGTGTCGGAGCCATGACTGACTTCGGTCCCCTGATCGCAAACCCTGCAAGCTTCCTTCTGGGTGCAGCTGCACAGTTCGGTATCTTCTTTGCATACATTGCTGCGATTGCACTCGGTTTCGGTGATAAGGCTGCTGCAGCCGTTTCCATCATCGGTGGTGCTGACGGTCCTACCTCTATTTTCCTTGCAGGTAAGCTGGGTCAGACCGAGCTGATGGGACCTATCGCAGTTGCTGCTTATTCCTACATGTCTCTGGTTCCCATTATTCAGCCGCCGATCATGAAGCTGCTGACCACAAAGAAGGAGCGGAGCATCAAGATGGAACAGCTTCGTCCTGTTTCCAAGGTTGAGAAGATCCTGTTCCCCGTTGTCGTTACACTGGTTGTTGTTGCCATTCTGCCTACCACCGCACCTCTGGTCGGTATGCTGATGCTCGGTAACCTGTTCCGTGAGTCCGGCGTTGTTAAGCAGCTCCAGGAAACAGCTTCCAATGCAATGATGTATATCGTTGTTATCTTACTCGGAACTTCCGTTGGTGCTACCACCAGTGCGGAGTCTTTCCTGAACGTAAATACCCTGAAGATCGTGCTTCTCGGTCTGATCGCATTTGCCATCGGTACCGCAGCCGGCGTTATCTTCGGTAAGATCATGTGCATCCTGACACATGGCAAGGTAAACCCGCTGATCGGTTCGGCCGGTGTATCCGTCGTTCCCATGGCAGCCCGTGTATCCCAGCAGGTAGGATCCGAAGCAGATCCCACAAACTTCCTGTTGATGCACGCAATGGGTCCGAACGTTGCCGGCGTTATCGGTACGGCTGTTGCAGCAGGTACCTTTATGGCGATCTTCGGTGTGAAGTGATCATTTTCTAGATATGATTTCAGTATGATTATTGCAGATCAAAGATCTGCAACAAATAAGGAAACTGTTTGACTGCTTTGCAGTCAAACCGGTGATAACGCAAAGCGTTATCGCCGATTATTGCAGATCATAGATCTGCAACTATAATGAAAGGTGGTAACATGGAAGTTCAGAAGAAACCGGTAGGAATTACCGAAACAGTCCTTCGTGATGCTCATCAGTCCCTGATCGCAACCCGAATGACAACGGAGCAGATGCTTCCGATCATTGATAAAATGGATAAGGTTGGCTATTACTCAGTAGAGTGCTGGGGCGGTGCAACCTTTGATGCCTGCCTCAGATTCCTGAAAGAGGATCCCTGGCAGAGACTCAGACTTCTTCGTGACGGCTTTAAGAATACAAAGCTTCAGATGCTGTTCAGAGGTCAGAACATCCTGGGATACAATCATTATCCCGATGACGTTGTAGAATATTTCGTTCAGAAGTCCATTGCAAACGGTATCGATATCATCCGTATCTTTGACTGTCTGAATGATATCCGTAACCTGGAAACTGCCGTAAAGGCAGCAAACAAGGAAAATGGTCATGCTCAGATCGCATTGTCCTATACTCTGGGAGATGCTTATACCCTTGATTACTGGAAGGATATTGCCAAGAGAATTGAGGATATGGGTGCTAACTCCATCTGTATCAAGGATATGGCAGGTCTTCTGGTTCCCTATGAGGCAACCAAGCTGGTTTCCGCTCTGAAGGAGACCGTTCAGATCCCGATCCAGGTTCATACTCATTACACCTCCGGTGTTGCTTCCATGACCTACATGAAGGCCGTAGAAGCAGGTGCAGACGTGATCGATACCGCTATGTCTCCCATGGCACTCGGTACCTCTCAGCCTGCAACCGAGGTTATGGTTCAGACCTTCAAGGGCACTCCCTACGATACCGGTCTGGATATCAACCTTCTTGCCGAGATCGCAGAGTATTTCCGTCCCATGCGTGAGCAGTGGCTGGAGAGCGGTCTCATGAACGCTAAGGTTCTGGGCGTTAACATTAAGACTCTTCAGTATCAGGTTCCCGGCGGTATGCTTTCCAACCTGGTATCCCAGCTGAAGGAAGCTCATCAGGAAGACAAGTATTATGAGGTTCTTGAGGAAGTTCCGAGAGTTCGTAAGGACTTCGGTGAACCGCCTCTTGTAACACCTTCTTCTCAGATCGTAGGTACTCAGGCAGTGCTGAACGTTCTGGCAGGCGAGCGTTATAAGATGGTTACCAAGGAATCCAAGAAGATCATGATGGGTGAATTCGGTCAGACCGTAAAGCCCTTCAATCCCGAAGTTCAGAAGAAGATCATCGGAGATGCTACTCCCATTACCTGCCGTCCGGCAGATCTTCTTGAGCCGAAGCTTCCCGAGTACGAGAAGGCGATTGAGCAGTGGAAGGAGCAGGATGAGGACGTACTGACCTACGCACTGTTCCCTCAGGTTGCTACAGACTTCTTCAAGTATCGTCAGGCACAGAAGACCAAGGTAGATCCTGCGGTTGCCGATGAGAAGAGCAAGGCTTATCCTGTTTGATCTATGACTTAAAGCATTATTCCTTATTGGCAGGTCTTTACGGCCTGCCAATAATTGGTTTTACGGCTAACAGGATTTTTAAGTGAAACAGAATGATTTAAGGAGATTTCCATGAGCAGAGTGATCGTTGTGGGAGGCGGTGCAGCCGGAATGTTTGCCGCTTGTACGGCGGCCTTATACGGCCATGAGGTGACCGTCATCGAGAAAAATGAAAAGACCGGAAAGAAGCTTTTTATCACCGGAAAGGGACGCTGCAATATGACCAATGCAGCCCCTGTGGGAGAACTGATGGATCATGTGATCACCAATCCCCGGTTTTTGCACAGTGCCTTTGCAGGTTTTAACAACAGGGATTTTCTGCTCTTTTGCGAGGAGCATCATCTGCCCTATAAGATCGAACGGGGAGAGCGGGTATTTCCGGAGAGCGACCATTCCTCAGACGTTCTGAAGATGTTTTCGAACGCCATGGAGGAACTGGGCGTCACCGTGCTTCTTCATACTAAGGTGACAAAGCTTCTGGTCCGTGACGGAATGGTTGCGGGTGTGGAAGCAGAGCAGAACGGTCGAAAGGATAAGATGAAGGCAGATGCCGTGATCCTTGCTACAGGAGGACTGTCCTACCCTGTGACCGGCTCTGACGGCGACGGCTTTAAGTTTGCCAAGGAACTGGGTCATCACGTGGAGAAGCTCCGTCCGGCCCTGGTACCCCTTACCTGCAAAGAAGCAGATCTGTGCAGGGAACTTATGGGGCTGTCACTGAAAAATGTTACGCTGAAGATATTTGACTCTGATTCTTTGATCACACAGGGCTTCGGGGAAATGCTCTTTACTCATTTCGGCATCAGCGGACCCATTGTCCTGACTGCATCCTCTGTGATCACCGGAAAGGCTTTCCCCATGAGGGCCGAGATCGATCTGAAGCCGGCCCTTTCCGAAGAGCAGCTCCACACCAGATTTCTGCGGGAGTTTTCTTCATCACCCAATAAGGCGATCCATAACGTGATCGGGGCACTGTATCCCTCCAAACTGGTTCCTGTGATCCTTCGCATCTCCGGTGTAAGCCCGGAAAAGAAGGTAAATGAAGTGACCCAGGAGGAGCGAAAGAGCCTGGTGCATGTGACCAAGCATTTTCCTTTGACGGTTACCGGGACCAGAGGCTTTGAAGAGGCCATCATCACTCACGGAGGCATTGATACCCGGGAGGTGAACCCAAAGACCATGGAGAGCCGGCTGGTTACGGGACTGTTTTTTGCCGGTGAGATCCTTGATGTAGACGCGGAAACGGGAGGTTTCAATCTTCAGATTGCATGGTCTACCGCGTTTGCGGCGGCTTCACACATCGAATACTGTTGATTTTCTTAGGTTTTTACGCTATAATTATGGACATCTGCAGTAAGAACCGGCATTTGCCCGGGTCTTGAATCTAAGGAAACATTGGAGGAACCATATGTCTATCAATATTGCCATTGACGGACCTGCGGGAGCGGGAAAGAGTACCATAGCCCGACTGGCCGCAGCAAAGCTGTCTTATATCTACGTGGATTCCGGGGCTATGTACCGGGCCGTGGCTCTCTTTGTCATCGAGAGCAAGGTAGATCCCTCTGATGCGGAGGCAGTGGCTTCCGTAGTGAAGGGAGCGAATATATCCATTAAGTATGTGGACGGCGAACAGAAGGTGATCTTAAACGGCAGGGATGTATCCGGTATGATCCGTACCCCTGAGGTCAGCGCAGCCGCTTCTCAGGTCAGTGCGGTTCCTGCGGTGAGAGCACATCTGTTGCAGCTTCAGCTGGATCTGGCTGCCGAGGCGGATGTGATCATGGACGGCCGTGATATCGGAACCTGCGTGCTTCCCAATGCGGATGTGAAAATCTATCTGACGGCATCCAGTGAGGTAAGAGCCCACAGAAGAGCCTTAGAGCTCCGGGAAAAGGGTATGGAAGTTGACGAAGCTCAGATTCAGAAGGAGATCGAGGAACGGGACCAAAGAGACATGACCCGCGAGATCTCGCCCCTGAAGGAAGCGGAGGATGCAGTCCGCGTGGACAGCTCCTACATGACCATTGAAGAGGTGGCTGACCGGATCCTGGCCATTGTAGAAGAGAAGACCGGTGTAAAAAAAAACGGAGCGGTAACGAAGAGTGATGCTCCCAAGCGAACGGTGATCGTAGCGAAAAAGTCCGGATTCTGCTTCGGTGTGAAGCGGGCCGTGGACCAGGCTTATGAAGCCGCAAAGAATGCGGACAGACCCATTTACACCTTCGGACCCATTATCCACAACGAGGAAGTGGTAAATGATTTAAAGAGCCGCGGGGTAAATGTGATCAATACCCTCGAAGAGCTTGAAGCCATCGAGGACGGCGTGATCATCATCCGTTCCCACGGTGTCAGCAAGGCCATATACGACCGGATCATGGAAAAAGGGCTGGGAATGGTTGATACTACGTGTCCTTTTGTGAAGAAGATCCATCAGACCGTGGCAAGCGAAAGCGAGAAGGGAATGCAGATGGTCATCGTGGGAAATGCCAAGCATCCGGAGGTTGACGGGATCCTGGGGTGGTGTACTACGAAGGCAATAGTAATAGAGAGTCTGGATGACGTGGATGAGAAAATGGCGTCAGTTCCCGAAGATATGCCGATTTGCGTTGTGTCACAAACGACATTTAATTATAAAAAATTTAAAGATATAGTTGCAAAACTTGAAAAAAAGCGGTATCATATAAATGTTGTAAATACGATCTGTAATGCAACCCATGAACGGCAGGCGGAGGCTTCTGAAATTGCCGCGAAGGTTGATGGAATGATTGTAATCGGTGGCAAGAACAGTTCCAATACACAGAAACTGTTCGAGATTTGCCGCAAGGAATGTGAGAATACCTGTTATATTCAAACACTTGCGGATCTGGATGATGATTGGTTACGTAGCGTTGCGACAGTCGGGATTACAGCGGGGGCTTCGACCCCGAACTATATCATTGAGGAGGTTCAAAAACATGTCGGAGAATTCTGAATTTGGACAATTGCTGGAGGAAGCCGGCGGAAGGACATCCTACTATGTAGGAGAGATCATTGAGGGTACTGTCGATGACGTGAAGGAGAATGAACTGGTTCTGAATATCGGGATCAAGTCTGATGGTGTGGTTAAGAAGGAGGAGTTCACAAAGGATGCTTCTGCTGATCTGACCGCGCTTGTAAAGAAAGGCGATACTCTCACCGTTAAGGTGCTTAAGAAAGATGACGGAGAAGGAAGATATCTTCTTTCCTATCTTCGTGTACAGCAGGAGAAGAACACAAAGTTCCTGCTTGACTCCTTTGAGAATCATACGGTTTTAACAGGAACCGTTACTGATGCAGTAAAGGGAGGCGTTTTGGTAGATGTTGAAGGTTCCAGTATCTTCGTACCGGCAAGCCTTGCATCTGACGCATTTGAAAGAGACCTGTCCAAGCTGAAGGGACAGACAGTAGAACTGCAGCTGATCGAGTGCGAGCCTAAGAAGCGCAGAGTCATCGGTGACATCAAGACAAATCTTGTTGCAAAGAAGGCTCAGGCTAAGGCAGAAGCTCTTTCCAGTCTGACTGTAGGTGATGTTGTAGGCGGTGTTGTTAAGACTCTTACCGATTTCGGTGCTTTCATCGATCTCGGCGGTATCGACGGACTGTTACACATTTCCGAGATGTCCTGGGGAAGAGTTACAAGACCTAAGGATTTCCTGAAGGTTGGTCAGCAGGTAGAGGTATTTGTTAAGGGAATCGACGGCGACAAGATCAGCCTTTCCAGAAAGTTCCCCGATACAAATCCCTGGGTGAATGCAGATGAGAAGTATGCTCCCGGAACCATTGTAACAGGCAAGGTTGCAAGGATGACAGACTTCGGTGCATTCGTTGAACTTGAGGAAGGCGTTGACGCTTTACTTCATGTTTCTCAGATCGCTCGTGAGCACATCGAGAAGCCTTCGGATGTTCTTACCATCGGTCAGACCGTGACCGCTGAGGTTCTTGACCTCAGAGTTGATGCAAAGAAGATCAGCATCAGCGTTAAGAAGATCCTGCCTCCTGCAGAGGAGAACGCTGAGGCTCCTGCAGAGACAGCTGAAGCTCCCGCAGAGGAAGCTGCTGAGGCTCCTGCAGAGGAAGCACCCGCTGCTGAGTGATCTTGAAGATCTGGTTTATTTGAACCACTTAATGTAATAGCAAGGAACAGGGGAGCAGTTCTTTTGCTCCCCTGAATTTTTTTAGAGATAAATGCAGAGATGGAATGACATGTTTAGACATCACTGTGATCTCTTGAAAGGTTTCGGAAAATGACAGAAACAATTGACACCAAGACAGAGCAGACAGAACTGAAAGAGCAGACAGAACAGAAAGAGCAGGCAGAAAAGAAGGGTCTGAAGGAAAAGAAAGCTCATAAAGGTCTGAATGAGCAATCTGTTTTGGGTATACTCGCAGAGAAACTCAATATTTCCGAGGAGAAGGCTGATAAGATCCGGTTCGGTCTTTGGATCGCAGGAGCCGTGATCATCATTGCCATGGTCCTGACAGATGTTCTCTACACCTGGCACAGCGAAGAACAGTTTACATTTCCTCTGTCTTTGATGATGATCTCCGGTGTCTGGATCATCGGACTTACCCTGATCCGGTTTAAGTTGCCAAACTGGCTTACCGCCATATTCTGCTGTATCATGCCGGCAACCTCATTTTTCCTTTTGGAATGTATGACCCATGATGCCTGGACCATGGACGGTTCTGTGATCGTGATCAATATCCTGGTCTATTATTTCTTCTTCCTGCTGTTTTTATTTCTGACAGGAAGTGCGGCCTGGGGAATGGCTGTTTCAGCCGGTTTCTTTGCTGCAGTCGGTCTGGCCAATTACATTGTCCTGGATTGCCGGA
This sequence comes from Lachnospiraceae bacterium, assembly GCA_017614345.1. Lineage (GTDB taxonomy): Bacteria > Bacillota > Clostridia > Lachnospirales > Lachnospiraceae > JAGACB01. The sequence goes on along the minus strand of JAGACB010000045.1, from coordinate 714 downwards.
ACGTACCGATCCTGCCCTGGGATTTTGCATCCTTGGGAACGGCCCTTTCCGTTTCCGACAACTATAAGGTAAAGCTGACGGTACGGGCCGGTTTTCTGGCCATCGGCTTTATTGCCTGGCTCATGATCGCAACTCATTCCAAACTGAAGTTCAGGAATATTCCGGTGCGGCTCATCGGTGCAGGCCTGGCCCTGGTACTGATCCTGACCATGAACTTCCTGACCCATCAGACCAAGTTTGAATCGAATTTCATGCATGCCAACTATCTGTTCACCACCAAGGCTTCCTATCGTGATAACGGATTCTTCATTACCTTCATGCAGTATCTGAAGTATATGAAGATCAGTAAGCCTTCCGGCTATGATGTAAAGAAGCTCGATCAGATCCTTCACGAAGCAGCAAAACAGTATGATGAAGATACTGCGGATATCGTGAAGCCGGCAGAGGATCAGAAGCCGAATATCATCGTCATCATGGATGAAGCATTTTCCGATATTGCGGTTCTCGGCGAACTGGCAGTCAACAAGGATTACATGCCTTTCCTTCGGGAACTGACCAAATCAGACCGTTGCGTATCCGGATGGATGGATATGTCCGTCTGCGGCGGAAATACCGCCAGCAGCGAATTTGAGACTCTGACCAACAATTCCATGTACTACCTTCCCAACGGCTCCGTTGCTTATCAGCAGTACATTTCGTCGGATATCCCTTCTC
>JAGACB010000044.1 GCA_017614345.1 Lachnospiraceae bacterium | reverse complement strand
TAAACCAAACCTGTGCTCGTAAGTGTGTCAAAATTGTTGTCAAATCAAAAATCGGAGGGTGAGCGCCTGTCAGGATAAACACAGACGGAGACATCGATTCAAGATATGACAGGCGTGAAAATCAAAGGAGGCAATCAATGAAAAAAGAAGAATTTGATCTGTTGAACGAAGAAGAGGAGACTGGTGGACTGCCGGATCTGGAAAAGTATCTTGAAGGCAGAAGAAGACATCTTGTGAATTACTCTGAGGGAGCGAAGATGTACAGGATTCCGTATTATTCCTTCGTGCGGTTGGCCAGAGAGGCAGAGGCTCATTATTGCATGAGGAAGACGGCGATTGTGGATGTGGATCTGATTGAAAAGTATCTGGAGGAGCATCCGGATGTTGCAGAGAGAATCAACACGGTGAGGGAGGTATAAGGCGATGAAGAAGAGAAAAGAAATGGATCTGGAAAAACTGCAGAGTATGGTGATGAATGGTCGAATTAAGAAGTTCGTCAGTATCGAGGAGGGTGCCCAGCTTTATTCTATCGGAAAGAATACCTTCCGTGAAATGGCAAAGGACGCTCAGGCAATGTACAGGATCAAGCGAAGGGTGCTGGTCAATCTTGAAAAGATGGATGAGTACATGGAGCTCTTCCAGGATGATAATTAAGGAGGGCGTGACAATATGAGTAAAGTGATTTCGGTAGCCAATCAAAAGGGCGGGTGTGGGAAGACAAATGTCTCGGTGAATCTTGCTGCAGCCCTGACATTACAGGGACAGAAGGTTTTGATCATCGATGCGGACCCGCAGGGAAGCTGCACTGTAAGTCTTGGTTTTTCTCAGCCCGATGACATGGATCTGACGCTGGCAAACATTATGATGGACGTGGTGAATGATGAGCTTAATGATCCCATGGCAGCAGTTCTTACTACAGAAGAAGGGATTGATCTTATTCCGGCGAATATCGAGTTGTCCGCATTGGAGGTTTCGCTGGTGGGAGTAATGCAGAGGGAAATGATTCTGAAGCAGTTTGTGGAGCGCATCCGCGATCAGTATGATACGGTTCTCATTGACTGCATGCCCAGCCTTGGTGTTATTACCATCAATGCTCTTTGCGCCGCAGATTCAGTGATAATTCCGACTTCTACGGCGTATCTTCCGGTAAAAGGATTACAGCAGCTTCTTACTACGATCGGTAAGGTCAGAAAGCAGCTCAACAGAAATCTGAAGATTGACGGGATCCTGCTTACGATGGTGGATTTAAGAACTCTTTATGCCAGAGATATGATGGATGCGGTGCTTCGTACTTATGGGAAAAAGGATTCAGAGGTTGGCGTGTTTGAAAGCTTCATCCCGTATTCAGTGAGGGCGGCGGAAAGCAGTGCTGCAGGTGTCAGCATTTTTCGCCATGATCCGAATGGCAAGGTGGCAGCGGCGTACTCGGATCTTGGAAAGGAGCTGATCGCAGTATGAAGAAACAGAGACCAGGTGAGAAGATTAAACTTCTCACAGTAGATGAAATGCTCGGTGCTCCGAACGAAGAGGGAAGTGTTGAGCTTCGCCTGGACGAAATCGAGCCGTTCAGAGATCATCCGTTTAAGGTGCTTGATGATGAAAAAATGGATGATCTGGTTGCAAGTATCCGCCAGAACGGAGTTCTCACTCCGGTGCTTGTGAGAACTCAGCCTGACGGAAAATATGAAATGATATCCGGTCACAGAAGACTGCACGCTGCAAGGCGTGCAGGGCTGGATACCATTCCGGCACTGATCAGAGAAATTGAGGATGATGACGCAACCATAATGATGGTGGATGCCAATCTTCAGAGAGAAGAACTTCTGCCAAGTGAAAAGGCATTTGCGTATCGGATGCGATATGAGGCGGTAAAAAGGAAGGCCGGAAGACCTGCAGGTGATGGAAAAGTCCATAACGGAAGGACGGTTACGATCGCAGAAAAAAATTCGTCTCAAAATGAGACAAATTTCTGCGTGAGGTCAGATTACGAATTGGCGGAGGAGCTGGGAGAGAGTAGAGCACAGCTTCAGAGGTACATCCGATTGACGGAATTGATACCGGAGCTTTTGGAACTGGTAGATCAGAAGAAAATCCCACTCATGACGGCTGTGGACATTTCCTTTATCGGGACACAGACCCAGAAGTATCTATATGAGTACATCAAGGAAAACGGGATGGTCAAATCTTATCAGGTGACGGCACTTCGGAAATATCTGAATGATGCCAGATCCATCTCTCAGCCGGAGCTGATCAAGCTTTTGGGAAGCAACGTGACAGGGAGAAATCAGACGAAGAACATTATCCTTTCGGAAAAGAAGCTGCAGAAGTATTTCAAAAATAATTATTCGCAGGCAGATATGGAAAAGATCCTATATCGCCTGCTGGACAAGTGGCTTGAAGAACAGAGTAAATCATGAAAGAGAGGAAACACCTATGAAGATTAAAGAATATAGAAATATGACAGTATCAGAAATGAGCGGCTATCGCTATAAGCCTACTCCAGCAATCAGAATTACCGGACAGTGGTTGAAGGAGGTTGGTTTCAACATCGGAGATAAGATTCTGGTTAAATGTGAGAACGGGAAGCTCATCATCACACCGGATGAGGCAGGCATGAGCCTTGCTGAGGAAGAGAAGGCTTTCATGGAGC
>JAGACB010000043.1 GCA_017614345.1 Lachnospiraceae bacterium | reverse complement strand
TGGAGGAAAATGTCCCCAGCACCTCTTCCGTTTCACTCTCATCCTGATAATGAACCTCCTGCTCCACGGACAGAGATCCGACCTTTTTCATTCCGTCGGGATTCGAGACCACTGCAGAATTACCGGAGCACCCCGTCATCCCAAGGACCAGTGACAGACCGAGTCCGAATACGGCCACCCCTTTCACAGGCTTTCCCATTTTCTTTAAACGCTTCTTTCCCGATGCGAAACCGTTTGAAGCCTTCGATTTTTTGCGTTTTATCATCATTATCATCCTCTCATTCGTCTCTCACCTTCCAGATTTTGATCACATCAATGGACGGGAAAGAGATCAGCATTACAATACTCACCAGAACTACGATTGCAAGCGGCAGACCGATCAGTGCCGTAACAGGCGGAGATACCAGAATAAAGGAACCAACAGAAATAAACAGCTGTGCAAGCACATTAAACAACACTTTGGAAAATGTCAGGGATAGTACCACAGCCAATGTCACAGCCGTTGCAACCAGAAGGATGATCCTGATATACTGCCATTTTCGAATGGAGCCCCTGTCGATCCCGAGGCTCTTTAACATGGCAATATCCGATGTTTCCTCCTCAATGAAGATCTGCTGATAGAGGAAGGTCATGGATAAGACCGTCAAAGCTACAATGATCCCGGTTACGATCGCCAGATAGTCCAGGATCCGGCCATATTCATTTCCCAGATCATAGGCCATGACCTGATCATAATCCCAGATCAGAAAGTCTTCGTTTAACGAACGCATCTTTTCGATATAGTATTCATATTCGTTATCCGAGCAGTCAAGGCCTTCGTTAAAGATATCAAACTCTCCCGTCATGACCATATTGTCATCCGGATGATTCACATAGACCTGCGTATTGCTGTAAGATCCTATGCTCTCCACATAAGCGGTAACAATAAAGTCCTTCTCCTTCGTCTGTTCGGTAAAACCATCCTCCTGATATACGCGGTATCTTAAGGTGATCGTATCACCGAGATCGATCCCGTACAGTTTTTTCATATAATGGGTAATGGCTACTTCATTATCCAGTTTCGGTACCTGACCACCCTTTACGATAGTCAACCGGTCCATATCATAATCTCCGTAATTGATCCGGACGGAAATGTTATGATCCTCCATGATCAGTGTTCCGTTCTGCTGATCCATGATCTGAATGTTCAAAGGAATTCCGTTCTCATTGAAATACTTTTCATAGTATTCAAAAGTATTTCGATAGCTTCCTGTCTTTTCGATCAGTTTATAACGGATATTGTCCTCGGGACGGATCATAAGTTCCCGGTCAGCCTCGGCCCAGTAGGTTCTGCGATACTGATCGCTCACCACCGTACTTTTCAGCTGAAAGATCATGAATAAAACAAAAAGCCCGAGAGAATAACTCAGCACCAGTGACACATATCTTCTGGTCTTTCTCAGAATATCCTCGATCGCAAGAAAACTCGGTACAGAGGTCATGCGGTTCTTATAAAACTTAAACCCCGGGATCTTACTGAAACGCTCACCGCGATTCTCTCCGTGGATCGTATCCATGACGGAGATCCTGTTGATCCTGCGAAGCGCCAGATAAGAGAAAAGGATCATGAGTCCCACAAACCCGATTCCCGAAAGAAGACTGATCAGAATATAGGTGAGATCATCAGGGTTTAATGTATTGTATATGAATCTGCTCACCATATATTTGCTGAGAGGAATTCCGGCAAACAATCCGGCCACGGCTCCGAAGATTGCAAATGCAATATATTTGACTATGAAAAGAGTCTTATAAGAGATCGAATCTACACCTATGGCCTTCATGGTACCGATTTCTTTCTCTTCTCTTTTGATACTTGCCCGGAGACTGAACCTGATAGACATAAAGATGAGAAGGATCATTGCCACACCGAGGATCATCATAAACAGACTGATGATCAGAGTGACCGCTGCCTCATTCGAGTCGGCGTTGGACTTACCGAGAACTACCGAAGACAGATCAGCGGTGATCTTTCCTTCCGTACTGAGCTCCGTCAGATCGTTATTGATATTTCTCATGATATTCAGCCACTCGGCTTTTCCGGAATAATGATCCAGATCGAATTCATAAAGATCGATGAGGTTTGCGGATTCCGACCGGATCACTTCATAATCATGGTCTGAAAACAGCACCTTGCTGCATTCATTTACCGTAGGATCCTTGAAGATCTCGGAAATGATGAACTCGTAACGGTTTCCCATATCCGTGGTCAGGGTAAATGTATCACCGACCTTCGATCCTGCATGACCTGCCGTGATCTGGGAGATGGCTACGCATCCGTCACTTAAAGTAAAGGTCTCATCCTGCAGATTGTAGGGAATGTTCCGGTCGGTTCTCACCGGCAGAGCCAGAAAATGTCCCTCATATAAGCCGGTCACGGCTCTTCGGTCTACACCCTCGAGTTCCATTCTGCCATTCCGGAATTCGATACTCTCCGTAATGATGATGTCTCCCACCTGAGGGTACCTATGAAGGGCTTCTTCAAGGATCCTCCTCTGTCCTTCCTCATCGGAAAAGCTTTTCTTGACGGTAAAGACCGCATCAGTTGTTTTACATTTGTCATAGGTTCGTTCGATGCCGGTGAAGAAGGTAATGACAAAGCCTGCGCTCATGATCACGATGGTTGCGGCAATGATCATGAAGATGCATAAGACGATATTTAAGCCGACCTTGTCTCCAAGGTCTTTTTTAAGCATTCTGAAATACACTGTATCACTCCTCGTTTTCCGCTTTTGATCACCAGCCCAGCTCATCCAGCCAGAGTCTGAGTTTTCTCTCCCGGAGCATCAGCTGCTCCCGGGGATCCTTTGTCGCCCCTTCCGCCTCATTGCTTCTGAGCTTTCCGAGCACCAGTTCTCCCTTGATCTGTCCGTCGATCAGATAAATGATCCTGTCGGAATGGGCAGCCACCTTCTCGCTGTGGGTTACCATCAGAACCGTGGTACCGGCTTCATTTGCCTTGATCATTTCCCCCAGCACCTCCATGGAGGCCTTGGAGTTTAAGGCGCCTGTGGGCTCATCCGCAAACAGCACCTTCGGGTCATTAATAAGAGCTCTTGCTAGGCAGGCTCTCTGAAGCTGTCCTCCGGACACCTCCGTGATATCACGGTCCGCCGTCTCCACAATGCCGAGACTCCGAAGGAGCTCCTCCGCCCTCTTATTGACTTCCTCCCTGGACTTCAGTTTCGCCTGATATCCGGGAAGAATGATATTGTCCATGATGCAGAGCTTCTTCATCATATACATCTGCTGAAAGATAAAGCCCATCTTCAGGAGCCTCAGCTTCGTAAGCTCCTTTTCGCTTAACTTCGAGAGATCCTCTCCGTCAAAGATCACCGTTCCCGCGGTCATATGATCCATTCCGCTGATGGTATACAGAAGGGTGGACTTTCCCGAGCCCGAGGGCCCCATGATACTCACAAACTCCCCTTCCTCCACCTTCAGATTCACATTCTGGAGCACATTATTGCTGTTCCCCTCCACAATATACGTCTTACACAGATCCCGCGCTTCCAAACTGACTGCTGCCATGTGATTACCTCGTTTCCGTCTGAAATACTTTTCCGACTACACCTGCATCCTAACATTCCATTTCTTAAAAAATCTTTAATTGCAAAAATATTTTTTTGTGTAAATGGGGACGGTTCCGTTTGACACATTTTTGTGTCAAACAGAACCGTCCCCAAAAACACATTTTCGTGTCAATCAGAACCGTCCCCAAAAACACATTATTTCTGAAGATAATCAAGATATTCTACAGACCAGTCCAAATCTTCCATGCGGTAAGGGTTGCCGCAGTAAGGGCAGAATTTGTTCTTGGTGGCGTCGAAGCTGCCGGCGCAGGTCGGGCAGTGGATGCTCGTGATCTTGAAGCGCATGTCCACGGGTCGTTCGATGTTCTTCCGCATGATCACGGTCATAACTTCATTCACTCTCTTGACCTTGCCGTCTCTGTAGTAGGTATCCTCCAGATACACATCTGCATAGATCACTGCGTAGCCGTTCTGAAATTCCATCTTCGTGATGCCAACGGCACCCATGGAAGTTACGTCTACAATATTCCGGAAGGCCGGATTCAAAGCTCTGCCGTTATAAAAGGGGAGTTCTTCCGGATTCTCGGAAAAGATCAGCATCTTGATCATGTTGACAGTCTTACCGGCAAAGAATTCGTAGGAGAATTCCGGAGAAGACTTCTTAATGAACTCCTCAAACTGCTTCTGGCATCCCAGGTATTTCGCCATGGGGATCCGCTGGGCTGCAAAAGATCCCAAACGGAAAAGATAAACAAAAGAGGTAAATACCCAGCCTCCGATCACACCAAAGAACAATGCAACGAAAATGCCCCAAATGAGGATCCCTATAAAGTTTCCCATGGACTGCATTGTCTGATAGGAATTACTGCCGATGGCAAACCCGATGGAGTTAAATGCGATACCAAGCAGGCCGAAGGCACAGAACGGAAGATAGATCAGAACAATGGCGATCAGGATACTCGGGATCGCCAGCTTAGCCAGTTCCGTACGGGTTCCGCCCACATCCGGATAGAAATAGTAATTCGAGATCTTCGGATACAGCTCATCCATCCGGAAACGGTTTCCGCAATAAGGGCACCCCTGAGTCAGAAGACCGATCTTGGTAGCTGCTCCGCAATCAGGACAAATGTATTCGTCCTCGGAAACATCCTGCCCGCTCCTCACATCCGTGACAGTCTGATACAGCTTGACCTTTTCCTTTTTCTTAAAAAGCTTTCTGTCTCCCTGATAGATCGATTGAACTCTTTCACAGCCACGGACCTCAAGCCGATTCACATAATGTCCGTCGCTCCAGTGATTTCCCAGGTTCAGGCCGTCTGTAAAATAGCCTCTGGGGGTCAGCTCATAGTAGAAATTCAGACCCAGTTTTCCGATCCTTCGATTCTGAAGCCGGATCCCGTACTGAAGATCCCGGTCGGCACACTTTAATTCTTCGCCGTTACCGATGGCTTCATCAATTCCTGCGGCAAAACGCTCAAAGATCTCACTGCTGTCCTTGTTCCAGTTTTCACGGATCGTCTTTCCCATTTTCCCCCTCCTCTTTTTGTATCAGCTTTTCCCCGAAAGGGCCACCACCAGCTTCACCCGGTCATGGATACCGGTCTTGTCGTAGATCGATGAGATATAATTCTTCACCGTTCCCTCGGAAATATAGAGCTTATCCGCGATCTGACGGTTGGTCAGCCCCTCCGCCAAAAACGATGCGATCTCCCTCTCACGCTCCGTCATTTCCTCGCACAGATCCACGGTCCGGTTCTGCTTCATCAGCGTGGTAAGCCTCATCATGACCTTCGGATCCAGAACGCTCACTCCGTTCATGATCTGCGAAACCGCACCTAAGATGGCATCCTTTCCGCTGTCCTTTAAAAGATATCCGTCGGCACCGTTCATAATGGCATCCGTGATGTTCTTATCGTCATAAAAGGTGGTCAGCACAAGGATCTTGATGCCGGGATAGGACTTTTTCAGATGCCCGATGAGCTCGATCCCGCCCATCCCCTTCATGTTCAGGTCCACCAGAGCCACATCACAGGCCGCCCCGGTTCTGAGGATCTCCAGCGCCTCCCGTCCGTCATGCGCCTTTCCCGTGATCTCCATATCATTCACGGAAAGGATGATCTCCAGGCTGTCAAGCAGCATATTTTCATCATCAACCAGCAATGCTTTTATCATCTGAGGTTCTCCTAATCTGTAGCCGGACGTTTTGCGACTCAGGATCATTCCGAAACAGGAAAATGTTCCCATGAAGCCACATTCCGTATCAATCTTACCAAAACTTCCGACTGTTTTCAATCTTATGAGTTTAACGTTTTCTGACAAAACATTAACAATGGACTCAAACCGGCAGCTCGATCACAGAAGAAAATCCGTCTCCTCCCGAAAAGTCTGCCGTTCCGCCGCAACGCTCTGCATAGGCAGTCAGCTTCTTTAAGCCAAAGCCGTTCCGGATCCTTTCGGATGCATTTTCCTCGGAAAAATCATTCTTTCCGTCGTCTCTGACTTCAAGTCTGAGATGTGCCTTATCACCGGAGAGTCTGACGGAAAAATGCATGGCTCCTCCGTGCTTTACACCGTTTGTCAGGATCTCCTCCAGAGCCCCGGTCAGAAACTCGGCGTGCTCTCTCGGCACCACCCGTTCCTCATCAAAGAACTCGTAGATCCGGTCACACTTCCGGTCCGTATCCATCATGAACACATCCATGATATTGTCAAAATAAAGGATCAGGTCCTTCACCGTGATATCCGTGCCGTCCTCGTCAAGTCCCCGGACCGCACTTCTTATGGACTCCAGGCTCCCCCGGATCCGCTCCGTAGCCTCATTCATTTTCCTGTGGGCTTCCTCCGGCTTCTTTTCAAAAAGCACATCCGCCGCATCAAGCGTCATGATGGCTGCGGTAATGGAATGGCCCACACTGTTGTGGATGTTGCGGCTCATATTTTCCCGTTCAATGAGTCTGGCATTCTTCTCCGCATAGAAGTTCTGCCGCATCAGGTCCTTATTCTTCCGGATCTCATGCATTTCACTTAGGCGCAGGGCAATGAGCTTCTCCTGATCCGACTGAGCCTTCTGCAAAGCCCTTTGTTCGATCCGACGGAACAGGGAAAATATCAGGCAGATCCCCGTCAGGATGGCCACCAGCAGCAGGCATTCCGCAAGAAAATATGTAACCTCATGACCTTTTCTGACTGCCTGTTCCGATACTTCAGGCAGATAGTTTCCCAGATTACCTCCCTTTGAAGGCCGGTGGATCCCGAGGAAATCAAAAAAGCCCATCTTAAAGGGGAAATACCAAAGAAACAGAAGTCCGTCCGATAAAAGGATCGACACCCAAGGCTTGGACCAAAGAAGGACGGCAAACACCGAAAGGCCCCACCATTCTCCCGAACATAACGCAAATAAGACAGCAAGGAGAAGCTGCAATGTCTTCAGCAGTTTTCCTCCACTGTCTGTCACGTAACCCGCTGAGATCAGGATCATCAGCAGCCCTCCGAGGGCCAGGGATAAAGACGCCCGGCCCGAGAAGGCTGCCGATGCCATCGTAAGCAGGAACAAAAACACGTTCGATACGATCACACCTATCATTTTATAAGCTCCTTCATAACCTCCAAAGCTTCATTTTCCGGACAGATCACATCCGGAGTCAAAGGTTCCTCTTCCTTGCTCTCATCCACCCGGTGCCATTTCTTCATGGATACCTGCATGACGATTTTGGAATTCGGAAGCTGAAACCGTACGATATCTCCGTAGCCCGAAGGCAGATTGCCGCAGGGCTGACCTATGATGGTTCCGAGATCATTATCCCCAATCAGCATGGCAAAATCCATGGCTGAACTGAAGGAAGAGACCCCTGTCAGGACATAGACATTTCCGTCAAAGCCTGCGCCCTTTCTGCTGTTTTTGACTTCACCGCCGGGAGACTTGATGATGAGCGGATTCAGCCGGAGTTCCTCTCCCCAGTCACGATAAGTATCAACAGCCAGGTAGGAAATGAATTCCGTAGCCACCCAGGAGCTTCCGCCGGAATTACTCCGAAGATCCACCGCGATATTGCGGATCTTCTTCTCCTCCACCTCCCGAAACAGATCCTTTACGGTCTGTTTGTAGAAGTCATTGTAGTTACAGCTCGTAATCGTCAGAACAGCAAGGCTTAATTCTTCATCGATCTCATAATACACGAATCCATGTGCTTTTCCCTGATCATCCACGGTCCTCAGATCCACTCCGGTGACCTCGGTTTCGTAGTCCAGATACTCCTCCATGCAGAGAAAATCCTCCGCACGGACAGTCACATTTTCCTCTTCACCGTCTTTTGTAATATAATTATAGACGATATCACCGGAAATATCTATGCCCATGTACTTCAGGCCTTCTAAAGTTCCGATGCGGTTTTTGATCAGCCGGACGCCGTAGGCCTCCATGCCGTGATCATAGCTTCGAAGATCCGGCTCCGCCTTCAGGTATTCTTCAAAGGTGATGCCGTTGATCCCCACCAGCGTATCGCCCTTCAGGTTGTGCTCATAGATATGTTTCATCCTGTGAGAATCGAGATAGTTCTCATAAGCATGGGTATGACCATCCTCCAGGGGCGCCAGAATGCGCTCCAGTTCTCTCGAAAGCCGGTAGCCCTCCATCGTATCCTGAGTGTTCAGCCACTCCCGGACCTCTTTCTCCTTCGCGGCGATTTCCTCCGGGAGACCGTCCTTTGTCAGTGGATGCACCTTCTTCAGATACTTCATCACATAATCCAGATCCTCGATGGCTTCCTTCCGGGTCAGAACCGCATTACCGCTGTCATAATTCCAGATGCCCTCCCGCATAGAACAGGAATTCCACTCCGGATCAAAGACCGTGCTCCAGATCATCAGGAGAATTATCACCACGCTTGTCAACATCGTCAGAACAGTGATCAGCTTATGCTCCGGGTTCTTCTTCCGAAGCAGAAACTCCCCTGCACTGATTGCCGCGATCCAGAGGATCGTACTGACCAGGGCAAATGTTTCATTCACATCACACCAATGCTTTGTAATATAGCAAAAGCCCAGAGGCAGCAGCCTGATGGCGATCCGTAAGATCAATAATAAAAACTTTTTCATGGAAGATCCTTTCACATAAAAGAAACTGCATCAAAAATGTGTCAATGTTGCAGGTCAGAGACCTGCAACACAAACACACTAGAAAGCTGTCACATCACTGCGGCCCATGCTGCGGCCGTTCATCAGAATGGTGGGAAGGACCACCAGAATGTTGGAGATCAGGAACCCTTCCAGGCCAAGCTCAGAGAAATACGGCAGGTACTTTCCCGAAGGAATGTAGTGCAGTTCGTTCATCAGGAAGGTAAAGAGAAAAATGATGACGCCTCCGAGAAGGATCGCAATGCCGTCCATGAGAAGCATTTCCAGGGCCACCTTTTTCAGAATGCCGCCCTTGGAGATACCGATGGCACGGTAAACGCCGAATTCGTAACTGCGGGAAATGAACTGTCCGGAGATCACAGAACCGGTGATCACTGCCAGGATCACGGAAAGCATGATCATGCCGGCCCGGAAGATCAGATCAAAGGGTTCGAACTGTTTTTTGATACTGTCCCTGACCGGAGCTCCCACCTCGGCCTTTCTGCCGTTCCGGATTTCATTAATGTGATCCCGGAGGGCCTGTCCACGGTATTCGCTGCTGATCACATTCAGACGCAGCGGCGTCCCGTCGCTGTGCAGAACGTAATAAACAATATAACTGTCATCCTCTATGACGGCACCGATCCTGAAAGAACCGGGAAAGCCTTCGGAAACGGAGGGATCCACGATATCTCCCTTTTTCAGGTTGTGCTGTTCGGCCAGTGCAGAGGAGATAATGATGGTTCCATCCTTCACATCGGAATAGTCACACTCGATCCCCAGGACCTCAAAGGCAGTCTTCAGATCCTCCGGAGAATCAAATACCATGGAGGAGGATCCCATTTCAAAGCCCAGGGTACAGATCCAGGAAAGTCCCGGCATTCCCCGGGAAGAACGGGGCTGAACGATCAGCTTCCCATCCTTCTTCAGATCCTCATAAAACTCGGCAAACTCCTTAAAATCCTCATCCGTAGACAAGGCAGTTACCACACAGAGACTGTCGGAATACTCACTTGCCTTCTCCCAGAAATAGTACACACTGGACACATAGTTTCCCGCCAGGAACATGGTCGTTGTGATGAACAGAAGGAGAATGATGATGGCAGCTCTTCTTTTGTTTTCTTTGATGTAATATGCAGCAGATAATGGTCTCATTGGCTGATTTCTCCATCCCAGATCTCTATGATCCGATCGGCATCCTTCAAGATACTCTTATCATGAGTGACGATCAGGACCAGTCTTTCAGAGGAATACTTTTTCAGGATCTTCATGATGTTATAGGCATTTTCATGGTCCAGGGAGGCTGTGGGCTCATCCGCAAAGATCACCTTCGGATCATTGATCATGGCTCTTGCAATGGCCACCCTCTGACACTGTCCGCCGGAAAGCTTCGAAGGCTTCTTAGACAGTTCCTTTTCCCCGAGACCCAGCTCCTTCAGGAAATCCGCAGTCTTCTTTTTGATCTCCGGTCCCTTATCCACGGCCGCCACCAGAACATTGTCCATGGCGCTCATATAAGGCACCAGATAATGCTTCTGGAAAATGAACCCGAACTCGATCCTGCGCAGCTTCTCCCGCTCGGAATTCGTCACACCCGTGATCTCTCTTCCGTTGTAGAGAATGGTTCCCTCTGTGGGCACCTTCAGCGTGGAAAGGCAGTACATCAATGTACTCTTACCGCTTCCCGAAGGTCCTATGATCCCCACCAGCCCCTTATCCGGGAGCGAAAGATCAATACCCTTCAGGGCGTATGTCTTCGCATCCGTATTCATATCAAAGATCATGGAAAGTTTTTTTACTTCAAACACAGTTTCTTCCTCCGCGTACTTTACTGAACATCTATATTATTATTTTACAGATCATACCGATCTGCCGGAAATTGTTTCCGATCTGTTTCATTCTGATCACTGCTCCTCGATCATATCCACCGTTTTGATCCGGTTCACATAAGCCAGTACCGGGATCTGCAGGATCCCCATGAGAAGCAGGAATATCCCGAGGATCGTCAGGATCCTCTCTCCGTAGAAGATGCTTCCCTCAAGGCCTCTGGGCCAGATGACCAGTTCTTCGATCAGGATCCCCGCACCCAGGGAAATGATGAGACCGCTGACGGTTCCGATCAAAAACAGAAGTACCATTTCCCTGAGGATCATTCCGTAGATCTCTGCTCTTCCGTAGCCGATGGAGGCATAGAGACAATACTCACTCACCCGGTCACGAAGGAAGGAAACATAAGCAACCAACACCAGGAGCGATAAGAATATCGTTACTACCAGAGAGATTGCCAGGATCACATCCTGAATGACTCCGTCCACATCCTTCTCGTACATTTTCTTATAGGATAATGAATCATAGATGGTATCCTGCTCGGTGATGGTAAGACCTTCTGCCTCCAGTACCGCCTTCAGATCCATGGTACTTTCATCATTGTATACCACCATATACCAGCCGGAATTGGTATTTCCCATGGGAGTTCCGACGCAGATCCTGGAGGAGGATTCGATCACACCCACGATCCTGAAGGTCTCACCGTACATTCCCTCACTGAACCAATCACCGATCTTTGTGCCGGCATTCTTCATCAGCTTGGTGTCAACCAGCACTTCTCCGTCGCATTCCGGCATCCGTCCGTCCACCAGTTTCGCACCCATGTGATCCAAAAAATCCCGGATCTGATCCGCCTCAAGGAGGGGCGCTTCGTAAGCGATCTCCCCCACCACCGGCTGATAATGTGACAGAGCAACCTGGGTCAGGATCACGTTGTCGATGCCGGGATGCTTCTTCAGGTTCTCGATCACTTCATCACGCTTTTCATTTAAGGCAGTCTCAAATTCCTCATAGTTCTCGTAATCATCCCTGTTTATTCCGAAAGCCTTCGGTGTCAGACTTGCATAGGAGATATGCTTCGGCATCTCAAACATGACAGGCCGGAAGCTCTCCGAGGTTGTCGACAGCAGCACATGGATCACATACATGGCCATAAAGGACAATGCCAGTGAAGTGACCAGCACTCCCACCACCCGTTTATTGTTTTTTACGTATTTCCAGGCGGATAATCTTGTTTTCATCTTCATTCGCCCCTTCCTAAGGATCATAGCACCATCATACAAGCTTTTATGCTTTGGCGTAAGTGACTGCAGTCATAAGTTTTGAAAAATGTTATATGACTCAGGTCATGTGACCGATATGACTAAGGTCATGTTCTTTATTGCTAAGGTCATGTCCTTTATGACCAAAGTAATGAAAAAGCCGGTGAACCAAAGTCCACCGGCATATAATGAAAACATCATTCAATTCAAAACTCAAATATCTTCATGGATTTAACAGCATCATCCCAGGTGAGGTGCTCATTCTCCATTTTATCCGCGATCACACTGAGGATCGTCTCAGCCTGTCCCACCAGATAACCGGAGGCATAACTGTCGTAGAAGAGGTCATCACGTTCATTACCGCTGAAACGATCTTCCAACCTGCGCTTCTCTGCCGCCTTTTCCGCTTTTTTCCGGTACTCTTCAGCCCGGTCCTTCTGTTCGGTTGACATATAAGCCTGGATCTCCGTGATCTCATCATAGCCCAGGAAAGAGGTTGTAGAGAAGATCTCCGCCGGATCCAAACCGCGAAGAAGCAGCAGAAAAACAACTTTCCTGCAATATCTCTTCCTTTCCAGATTGATTATCCTGCCAAATGACACATTCAGATCATCGATTTCCGACATAGTTTTCTCCTTTATCCGCAGATCTCCGATCTGCTGTAATTATTGATAAATGTAGATCAATGAGGCCGGTTTGTCAACCGATCAGTCCCTGAAGATCCAGAGTACCGTCATAACTCATGGAAAGATTATAATCATGATCGGTAAAAAGATCATCCAGGTTTATCATGATATCCACAGCATCCGGACCGAAATTGAAATGGCTGAAACTGATCCTGGCCATAAAAGCCGTCTTTGTGATCTCTCCGACATATTCATCCCAGGTATCGATCTTTCCGTTTTCATTTGCCATCTCATCTGCGATCGCTTCAAAGATCTTCTTCCGCAGTGCATCCCGGTCCCGATAGAACTTCAAAAACTCGGCAGTAGTCTTATGAGCGGTCATCCAGTTATCCTCATCACACTGCAGATAGACCGAGACCTCTTTGACACCCTTTTTATCCTGCCAGGGAACACATTCGTTGCCTGCATACACCTCATAACGACTCCACCGGATCTCAAAATCCTCAAAGCCCTCTACCGGCCAGCTTACCGGCTGTGAGGCCATGGCACCAACCGCAGAAAGAGCTTCATCCTCAACATTTTCCTCAAGTACCTGTACCAGAGACATGGCATTCGGGTTATCCTTCTCCTCCATCACCTACAGTCTGTAGTTTTTTCCGGCTTTGAACTTCAGCTTTTTGTTTGCGGAAAAATGTCTGTCATCAAAGGGAACAGTTATGCACCTGGAAACGGGCTTGATCTTTCCATCCTCCTCAAGGATCGCAGAACAATCCAGAACACCTCGCCGGATCGCCTGTTGCACCGGATTTTTGGTCTTACTGATGTCCAGATCCTCTGCGCAACAGACCGTGACTTCTTTGGTCTCTTCCCTGTAAGCATCCAGATACTTTTTCAAAGTGGCGAAATAGATATTATCATCCTTCATGATATCTATTTCCTTCTCCAGAACCTCTTCCAGGTAATAATTGTTTTCACCGCTTTTACATTTCCTGACCTTCAGGCGATAATAGGACCGTTCTTTAAATTTCGGCGGATAAGGATAGCCCAGAAGTTTTTTCTTGGCTAACCAATAGATTGTTCCGAAAGCATTTTTTTCATCTCCCAGCCAGGGAAGGTTATAATAGACCTCGACGATCTCTTCATTTCCGATCTTGTTATACCTCGACGATCCCTTAGTCCACGCATGACGGATCAAAACCGTGATTTCCTCTGTTGTATCACTGAACTGAGCTAAAAACTCTTCTCTGGTCTGATTCCCGTCTTTTCTGAATTTCTGTTCCATTTTTCCGTTTTAATCCTTATAATTCTTGATCAAAGATCATTTCCGATGAGTACTGATCAGATCATGATCCATATCTATTTCAGATCTCTTCCGATCCGATCTTATTACATCAGCACAGGCTCCGAAGGATCACTCCCCGGAGCCTGAACAGTTCATTTTCCGATCTTCGTTTCCCGATCATCAAATAATCCTGAGACAGTATCAGGTATCATCCGATCAAAAGATCATTCCTTCTCATATACATAAGAACAGGTCAAAGCATTCTCGGGATCTCCGTTGTAGGTAACAAGAGAGTTTCCGGAAAGCTTTCCGGTATAATCAATGGTTCCGAGAAACTTCTCGGTCATCTTAAAATTCTCACCCTCTACAGACCACTCGGGAATTCTGATCTCAAGATCATTCCGGTAAGAGGTTCCTGTTCCGTCTGCCTCAAGCACCAGCTTAAAGGGCTCTCCCTCTTCCTTGGCAGTTTCGGGATCACCGACAAACTTGGTGTACTTTCCGATGTATGTGCCTGCTGCTGCCTGCATCTCGGGAGTGATCACCTTATCTTCCTTCTTGGGAGCCTGACGAACAACGGAAGGAGTCTCCCCCACACGTACGATCTGATACTGATCCAGAACGATCAGGGTATTGCCCTCCTCTTCGATGACCTTCCAGGGATTGATGGGCTCATCAAATACCGTTCCGGTCTCGCCGCTGTCGATGAGGAACTTTCCGTCTTCTTCCTTCAGTCCGTAGCTGTGGGACATAAAGTAATCACCATCGATCTTCTCCACTTCCCCGGAAGCGACAGCCGCATCGATCTCTTCCTGAGGAGTTTCCTCCGGGATATTGACCTTATTGCAGATCTTAACAAAATCATCACCGATCTCAAATGCAGCATCTGCAAGACTCTTCATGAAGTTGTCATCCGGAAAAGCCTTAATGGCATCATTCGGAAACCATACAACTTCAAATGTCTTCATATCCATCCCCTTCGCAGAGACCAGTGTCCATAAACCCTTAATATCCATAACTTACCTCCTCATATTAAAATGATCAGGCGCACCTGACAAACCATATTATAACTTACAGCATGAAAATATTCAAGTAAATCCTGTTCTCAGACCCTTGCAGCCGGTCCCAAAGCCTTATAACCTCCATACTTTACAAACGGCCATTGTACTGAAAGCCTTCAGGCTTTACAGCCAGTCTCCGTGCCGTTTGATATAAATGATCTTCAGGATCTGTGCAAAGATCATGTAAACGATCATCAGCACCAGAAGCCACAACAGATAGGAAACCGGCATGGTGGGCAGACTGAAAAGGGTCGAGACCTTGGTAAATCCGATGAGCAGGGTAACTGCGATCACCGCCATAGTCGACAGAGTCAGTTGAACGGAGGCCCGGTCGCTCACAAAGGGGAACTTCGGAGTCCGGATGGTGTGGATGACCATGGTCTGGGAAAGCACACCGAACATGAACCATCCGCACTGGAAATATCCGGCGGTATCTCCGCTCTGATACCGGAAAATGAACCACAGCACCAGGAAACAGAGCACGTCAAGGACGGTACTTAAGAGGCCGAAGGTGATCATAAAGCCGCGGATGCCGCCCAGATCCCATTTCTTCGGCTTTTCGATATATTTCCCTTCCACATGGTCAAAGGGCATACCAAGCTGAGCAAAATCATTTAACAGGTTCTGCACCAGGATGTGCACCGGAAGCATGGGCAGGAAGGGAAGGAAAATGCTGGCGATCAGAACGGAAAACATGTTTCCGAAGTTACCGCTGACGGACATCTTCAGGTACTTGGACATATTTGCGAAGGTGCTGCGGCCTTCCACCACACCTTCATCCAGCACGTTCAGATCCTTTTCCAGGAGAATGATATCCGCCACCTCTTTGGCGATATCGACTGCATTGTCCACGGAGATACCGATATCCGCCTGCTTTAAGGGAAGGCTGTCGTTGATACCGTCACCCATGTAACCCACGATATGTCCCCGGGACTGGAAGGTCTTTACCACCCGCTGCTTCTGATAGGGAGACAGCTTGGAGAAGATCTCACAGGTTTCGCAGGCTTTGGCCAGTTCTTCATCGCTCATGGCTTCGATCTTGGAACCGGTCAGAGTCAGCTCCGTACTGAAGCCCAGACGACCGCAGATATTAATGGCAACGCCCTCGGAATCTCCGGTTAAAACAACAGTACGAACGCCGTGCTTTCTGAGGGCTGCAATGGCGGTACCTGCCGACTCCTTCGGCGGATCTAAGAAGCCCACAAAGCCGATGAGGACCATATCACTCTCATCTTCCACACCGAAGACATCCACGTCATGAACGTGATTCTTCTGGGCCACAGCGATCACACGGATGCCCTCTAAGTTATTGTCCTCCGCCAGTTTACGGGCGCCCTCTCTGAGTTCATCGGTGATCTCCCGGACCTCTCCGTCGATCTCGATAAAGGAGCAGATGGAAAGGATCTCCTCCACCGCACCCTTGGTAATGAGCTGACGCTTGCCGTTTCTGTCACGGAGCACCACGCTCATACGGCGACGGGAAAAGTCGAAGGGAATCTCATCCTCCCGAACATAAGCCTCCTTCAGGTAAGAAAGCTCTTCCTTTTCCGCCCGGCTGATGATGGCCACATCCATCAGGTTCTTAAGACCTGTCTGGAAGAAACTGTTTAAAAATGCATGCCGAAGGATACGCTTATCCTCCCGGCCCAGAACATCCATATATTTTTCCAGGATGATCTCATCCTGGGTCAGAGTCCCTGTTTTATCCGTACAGAAGATATCCATTTCCCCGAAGGTCTGGATGGCTCCGAGACGTTTGACAATGGTCTTCTTCCTTGACATGTTGATAGCGCCTCTTGCCAGGGAGGAGTTCATGATCACGGGAAGCATCTCCGGCATGATCCCCACGGCAATGGTGATGCCGAACATCAGAGACTGCAGCCAGTTGCCCTTGGTGATCAGGTTTGCAATGAAAATGACCGGAACCGTGATCAGCATGAACCGGATCAGGAGCTTACTGACGGAATCCAGGTTCTTTTCGAAGGCACTCTTTTCTTCAAAGGAGTTCAGGCTCTTGGCCATACTTCCGAAATAGGTCCGTTCTCCCGTGGTAAGGATAATGGCTTTGGCGCTTCCGGAAACGATATTGCAGCCCATGAAACCGATATTCGGCAGATCCGTAACACCGGCCTTGGGATCAATAGCCGTGGTTTTCTCCACGGGATTACTCTCACCCGTCAGCTGGGACTGATCAATGAACAGGTCCTTGGCCTCAAGGATCCTGGCATCACCGGGGATCATATCTCCCGAAGCCAGCTTTACGATATCACCCGGAACGATCTCCTCGATCTCGATCTCGGATTCCACTCCGTTCCGGATCACATCGATCTTGTTGGTGATCATATTCTGGAGTTTTTTGGCAGCCTGATCCGACTTTTCCTCCTGCACAAAGGAGATCACCGCGGAAATGATGATCACCGCCACCAGCATCAGAAAGGTGGCTACGGAAGGTTCGTCAGCCAGAATGACATCCGTCACAAAGGTGATGGCTGCAACAATGAGTAATACGATATTAAAAGGATTGATCACGGCATC
>JAGACB010000042.1 GCA_017614345.1 Lachnospiraceae bacterium | reverse complement strand
GATGAGCCGGAGAAGAACTGGAAGTTCAGCGGCAGTGATTACGAAGAGCGGGCTTATTGGGATGCTTATCAGGAGGCCTTTGAAAGTGCCATCAACAAGACTGCCACCGAGCACTGTCCCTGGTACGTGGTTCCCGCGGATCACAAGTGGTACATGCGTTATGTGGTTTCCGAGATCATTCTGGCAACCCTGAAGGAAATGGATCCGAAATTCCCTGAGGTGACTGCGGAAAGACGGGCAACCTTCTCCAAGTACAAAGAAGAGCTGCTGAAGTTCCTTCCGGAAGAGGATAGTTCCAAATCTTCAAAAACCTCCAAATCCAAAAAGAAAAAGAAATGAAACTTAAGATCATAAGTGTAGGAAAAGGGCTCTTGCTGTAGAACAGTGATTTTATTGTTCGGAGGAAGGCAGTTTATTACTGTCTTCCTCATTTTTTGAGGGGGAAATGTGATCGAAGGAATTAAATAACTCAAAAGATTCTAAAGAATCAAAACAAAGGTTTTTTATTTCCGTTTGTTATGGTATAATATCCTCGTCAGTCGTATGCAAATCTGTTGCAGGCTTCCCGAATGGGATGCGCTGAACAATGAGCAAGGAGGATGGATCATGGGACCTCTGGATAAAATCGGATTTGATCTGCCGGATCAAAACAACAATGACACATATCACAATGAAACAGACTATCCGGATATCACGGAAGAACTGACCGGGCGTCCTGCGCCCGAGTGGGATGCTGCGCGCCTGAAGGAGATCTATAATCAGATCGCGCTGAGCCTGGCGGAACAGTTTGTCACATTTTATTATATCGATCTTGAAAACAATACCTATGTGGAGATCTCTTCCTCAGATGATTATAAGAAGCTGAATGTACCGGTGACGGGAGTTGACTTCTTCGCAGAAAGCAGAAGGAATATCCGCAAGCATGTGCATCCCGAAGACCGGGATAAGGCCTTGAAACAGCATTACAAAGATGTAATGCTGGACAATCTGAAGGACAGGAATTCCTATTCCGCGGAATGGCGTCTGGTGATCGACGGTCAGATCAGGAATATCAGGCATACGCAGATCATGGGAAGTGATCATAAACATCTTCTCGTCTGCGTTGAGAACATTGATTCTGAGGTCAAGGCAAAGCAGCAGGCGGCAGAGGATATCAAGAGAAGTGAAACCTTTACCCAGATCGCCGAAAGACTTGCGTCCTACTATGACCTGATCTATTACATCGATTGTAAAACCTTAAGGTATTGCGAACTTTCTGCCAAGAGACTGTCCGGAGAACTGAAGGTTCAGGAAGAGGGAGATGATTTCTTTTCCATAGCTGCCAAGAATGCGAACAGGCTCATTTTCCATGAGGACAGAGCCAGGGTCAAGCATTTTCTTGACAGGGATAACCTGATCTCCCAGTTAGAGGATCGTCAGCAGCTGACGTCAGACTACCGCATGAACATTGAAGGGGGCGGCACTCAGTTTACCCGTATGACGGTCACATATTCCGTTGATCACAGTCACTTTATCATCTGTGTCGAGAACCGTGAAAAGGACGTTCAGAAGGAACAGGAACATCTGGCGGCTCTTTCCATGGCCAATCAGCTGGCCAGACGTGATGAACTGACCGGAACCAAGAACAAGACTGCTTTTCAGGAGGCAGAGAAGAAGCTTCAGCAGCGGATCGATGAAGAAGAGGGTCCTTTCGGAATCGTGGTCTGTGATATCAACGGGCTGAAGATCATTAATGATACCAAAGGCCATAAAGCAGGAGACGAATACATCAAGGCCTCCTGTAAACTGGTGTGCAATATTTTCCACCACAGTCCCGTGTTCCGTATAGGCGGAGACGAATTTGCCGTAGTGCTTACGGGACAGGATTATGAGAATCGGGAGATTCTGCTCTCTGCCTTAAGACGTCAGGTGGAGGAGAATTCCCGCATTGACGAAGGTGCAGTTGTGGCTTCCGGTCTTGCCGTATTTGAGGCCGGGACGGATCATACGGTGGGGGATGTCTTCGATCGTGCCGATAACATGATGTATGAGGATAAGGCCCGGCTGAAGAAGGAGAAACAGCTGCGGGAAACTCACGCATTAAAGGAAGAAGCGGAATTCAAAACCATCACAGAGGAAAGACGCAAGATGCTCGATGCGCTGTTCAATTCCTTCGAAGTGGTTTCGGAGGGAACCTATGTATACCTCTGTGATATGAAATACGATTTTTCCAAATGGTCCAAGAACGCAGTGGATACCTACGGACTGCCCGCCGAGTATATGTACGGAGCGGGAGATATCTGGGAGAACCGGATCCATCCGGAGGACCGCGAAGCATATCATAAGGGCATCGATGAGATCTTCTCCGGAAATGCCGCAGGTCATGATATGCAGTATCGTGCCAAGCGTGTTTCGGGCGAATACGATGTTTGTACCTGCCGCGGCGTGGTGATCCGGAACGTCAACGGAGAACCGGATTATTTTGCGGGGACCATCCGTAATCATACCATCCAGGGTCATGTGGATACCTTAACCGGACTCAGGAATCAGTACGGTTTCTTTGAAGATCTGGACGGATGCATCAAGAGAAATGCCGGCATCAGCGTGATCCTGATCGGCATCAGCAAGTTCTCCGAGATCAATGAGATGTACGGCTATCGCTTCGGAAATCGTGTGCTGCAGATCTTTGCCAGAGAACTGTTTGAGCGGACGGGAAATCAGGGACATACCTACCGGATCGACGGAACGTTGTTCGCAATCATCAGTAATACCCTGTCTATTGCGGAGGCAAGAGAAAAATATAACTGCTTCCGAACCTTTTTGCATGAAGGCTTTATGGTGGACGGCGTGGATATCCTGTTGGATCTGAACAGCGGTGCACTCCGGGTGGATAATTTTGAGACGGATTCCCAGACGGTTTATTCCTGTCTGACTTATGCCTTTGAGGAGTCTAAGGCCCTACAGCAGGGGCAGATGGTGGAGTTCTCAAACGAATCGACCGGCTCAAAACACAAGCGTCAGGAGCAGCTTCATGCGATCCGCACCTCCATTAAGAGAGGCTTTGACGGCTTCTTCCTGCTGTATCAGCCGGTGGTGGATTCCACCACGGAGCGGATGATCGGTGCCGAGGCCCTGCTCCGCTGGAAGAATGAGGAGTACGGCATGGTTCCTCCGGACCACTTTATTCCGGTGCTGGAAACAGACCCTCTGTTCCC
Organism: Lachnospiraceae bacterium; assembly: GCA_017614345.1. GTDB lineage: Bacteria > Bacillota > Clostridia > Lachnospirales > Lachnospiraceae > JAGACB01. The sequence continues at coordinate 12,863 of JAGACB010000042.1, read as the reverse complement.
GGAGCTCGGAGAGTGGATCCTCAGGGAATCGGTGCTTGCGGCTAAGCAGATCCTGGCACAGAATCCGGACTTTGTCATCAGTGTCAACCTGTCCTATTCTCAGATCGAGCGGCCGGACTTTGTGGATATGGTGGTCAGGATCCTGAACGAACTGCATTATCCGCCGGAGCATCTGTGCCTGGAGGTAACGGAACGGTGCCGGCTTCTGGACCTGACACTTTTGAAAAATGTAGTTATCAACCTGAAATCACGGGGGATCAAGGTGGCGCTGGACGATTTCGGAACGGGCTTTTCCGCTACCGGTATCATCAAAGATATCCCCTTTGATACCATTAAGATCGATCGGAGCTTTGTGCGTTCCATCGAAGTGAGTGAAAGGGATCGTCAGTTGGTCAAGAACATTGCAGCCCTTGCCTCGATCTTTGATGCAAGGATCTGTGCGGAGGGAATCGAAAACGAAGGAATGAGGGATATTCTGAGAGGGTTCTATATCGGAAGCTTCCAGGGGTATTACTACTCCAAGCCGGTTCCGCTGGATGCGATCCTGGAATGGAGGGGCGCAAAGTGATCCTGGTAGTGGAAGATGATGTCATGATCAATAACCTTCTGTGCAAGGTCCTTTCGGACAATGGCTTTGAAACGGACAGTGCACAGGATGGAGCTGCCGGGTTGGTCAAGGCTTTGGAGAAAGACTATGAGCTGATCCTTCTGGATCTCATGCTGCCGAAGAAGACCGGTGAAGAGGTCCTGGCGGATTTGAGAAAGACAAAGAATACCCCTGCGATCGTGCTTTCCGCCAAGAACGAGGTGGTCAACCGGATCGAACTGTTACGCCTCGGTGCGGATGACTATATCAGCAAACCCTTTGATGTGGATGAGGTGATCCTCCGGATCGGTGCGGTTCTTCGCAGGACCGGGGGCGCTAAAACTCAGACGGAACTGAAGTTTAAGGAGCTGCGTCTTGATCCGGAATCGAAGCGGGTCTTTATCGGGGAGGAAGAGATTTTCTGTACCTCCACGGAGTACAGCATTTTAGAATTGATGCTTCATAACCCGGGAAAAGTATTTTCCAAGAGAAATCTTTTTGAAAGCATCACCGGAGAGGATTACTTAAGTGATGACAATACCATGAACGTTCACATGAGTAATCTGCGTAAGAAGATTGCAAAGATCACCGACGAACCGTATATTGATACGGTTTACGGAATGGGATACCGCCTTTCGAAGTAAGGGCGGTATTTCTTTTCCGGAAGCTATTCCTCCGGGTTTGCAGTTCAAATCACACCACATGATCTATCTTTAGTTTTTCTTTAGGTTTCGTGAATATTATCCTTAAAATCCATTGATAGACTCAAGTCATCAAAAACGAAAGGAAACGAAAAAATATGAGTGAAACAGTTCTTGAAACAAGAAACCTTTCCAAGAAATATCGTAATGCCACCGTGCTTGATGACGTAAGCGTGACACTGAAGAAGAACCGGATCTACGGATTTATAGGTGAGAACGGAGCAGGAAAAAGTACATTCATGAAGGTGGTGAGTGGGCTGATCCTTCCCTCCGGCGGATCCTATTCCCTGATGGGCGAGACGGAACCGAAGCGGATCGAGCAGAAGAGAAAGCGCGTGGGAACCATGATCGAGGAGCCGGTCCTGTTTCCGGGCTACAGCGTATGGCGCAATGTGGAGCTTCAGCGGATCATGGTGGGGAATCCGGATCCTTCGGCAACAGACCGGGTGATCGAGCTGGTGGGTCTGACGGAGGCAAAGGACAAAAAAGCAAGGAAGCTTTCCATGGGAATGAAGCAGCGGCTGGGGATCGCCATCGCACTTGTCGGAAATCCCGAGCTTCTGATCCTGGATGAGCCCATTAACGGACTGGATCCGAAGAACATTGTCACCATGAGAAAAATGCTGAAGAAGATCAGTGATGAGCAGGAATGCACCATCTTTATCTCCAGCCACATCTTAAGTGAACTGTATCTGCTGGCAACGGACTTTATCTTTATCCATAAGGGGAAGATCATTGAGGCACTGACTCATGAGGAACTGGAAGAAAAGTGCAGCAAGTATATCCTGGTCAGGGATAATAACATTCCCGAGACCGTTACCATTCTGGAACAACATTTCCCCGGCATTTCCTGTAAGGTTGTGGCGGACGAGGAACTGGTGATCTACGGAAACGGAGAACTTAAAACGGAACTCTCAAGATATCTGATGGAAGCGGGGATCCTGATCTCCGAGCTCTCCGAAAAGGAAGTGTCTCTTGAGGAATACTTTATGACTATCACGGGAGGTGAAGCAGATGATTAATCAGTTAAAGGTAGAGCAATACAAAATGTGGAGATTTCTCCCCTTTTATCTCTGTATCCTGTTTTCTCTTCTGATCTTTGCAGGAGCGCTGATCCATGGGTATACCCCGGAGTTTCTTCGGATCACCGGCTATACCCGCATGTCGGACGGCTTTATCGAAGGTGTTCAGGACTGCTCCTATGCCTTCCTCTGGGGGCTGATGGTGTCCTGGTATGTGGGGATCGATTTTACGGGAAGAACCATCCACAGAGCCGTTGTAACCGGAAACAGCAGGTGGAGCATTATCCTCTCAAGGTATCTTTCTGTCAGTGTTCTGGTGCTTTTGTTCCATGTGATCGTGATCCTTCAGACCATCCTTTCCTTCGGAAAGCAGTTCGGTGTATCCTTTGAGGGTTTCCGACCGGAATACCTGCTCTGGTTTGGCGTGGTCTGCCTTCAGATCCTTGCCTTTACTGCATTTTTCGCCATGATCTCCTTCCTGATGGCAAATGTGTATCTGGCACTTTTCACCGCAGTACCCATTGCCCTTTTAGGAGGCAATATCCTTCGCAATTTCCTTGGCGGAAATTATATCTATGAGCATTCCTTTTTCTGTCTTGCCAAAAGCTGTGAAATTTCGGATTTGGCTCCCTGCGCGATCTGTGCTATAATCGCAATAGTGGTCTTTCTTGTTGCCGCGATCGTGATCGTAAACCGGAAGGACATTCAGTAAAATACTAATTCAAAAGGAGGACCCGCTTATGTTGTACGTATGTATTGCGATACTGACCGTGCTGGTCCTCTTTTTGCTTATCCGGCTGATCCTGATCAAGAAGGAGATGCGCCGCATCACGGAAGAAATGAAGGAAAATGAAGATCGGCGTACCATGAACGTGAACTTTGTAGACGCGGATCTGCAGAAGCTGGTTCAGGAAGTGAACGGACTGTATGAAACGGTGATGAAGGTTCAGGCTGAGGGGCGGGATAATGAAGATGCAATCCGGGAGTCCATTTCCATGATCTCCCACGATATGCGGACGCCCCTTACCTCCGTGATCGGTTATCTCCAGATCGCAGAACGGTCTGAAGAGAGGGAGGAGATGCTGGCCAATATTGAGATCGCCCTGGATCGGGCACAGTATCTGAACAAACTGGTCAATGATTTCTTTGAGCTGTCCGTAGTCGAAAACGGGAAGTTTGATCTTCAGATCGAACAGGTGAATCTCTGCGAGATCATCTGCGAGGAGATTCTTGCCCAGAACGTGGAGATCGACAGAAAAGGACTTCTGCCGAAATTCGAACAGGCGGATCAGAACATTTTTGTTCAGGCGGACCGAAAGAAGCTGGTGCGGATCCTTCAGAACCTGATCTCCAATGCCGTCAAGCATTCCAAGCAGAGACTGGACTTCGAGATCCTTCCCGCGGAGAACGGAATGATCACCCTCCGGATCGTAACAGATCCCGGAGAGAAGCTGGATACGGAACGGATCTTTGACCGCTTTGTCATGAGTGACCGTTCCCGGGCAGGGGGCGGTGCCGGCCTGGGACTCTACATCTGCAGGCGTTTTGCGGAAAAGATGGAGGGGGAGATCCGGGCAGAACAGAACGAGGATTGCTTTGCAGTTCTCTTGTCTCTGCCGGTATAAGGACAGATTTCGGATCGTATGATCATTTTGACCGCAAGAAGGTTTTCTGTTTTGTGCCGGGCTGAAAGATTATTACCGATTAATTGATGAGTTTTTGCTGTTTTCCCTCTGTTCAAAACTCCTTTCCGTGTGATATAATAAGTATGGGGTTATATTTTCCATGTTTTTTATCAGAAAGGGGTACACAGCATATGATAATGTATGAAGAATGGCTAAAGTCTGTTGAGGCGCTGCAGAGGCAGATCGATGATTTCTTTTATCTCACGGGTTACCTGGATTTTGAACAGGTTCAGATCCCGGATCTGGTGCCGACTGCGGAAACTCTTTACGTTCAGGAGCAGCTTGAGAAGTACTGCCACGAGCTTGAAGAGGCTTTCTATCAGGCAAAGCGCCTGAGTGCGAAGGTCATGGTTACCGGCAAGATCCGTCGGGGGGAGAACGGACGCTTCTGGCTGGAGAATGAAGAATTGGCCGTGGGCCGGAGCATTGAACTGCTCTATGATGACGGCCGGAACGTGGAGCCTATCGAGTCCTGGCACGCAGGTCATATTGCTCACAACGGCGCAAGATACTATTTTACCGGAAACCGGAACATTGAGCTGGAAGGCGCATATGCCAGGATCAAGCATCATCTGTGATCATCCCGGATGCACATGAATGATCCGAACTAATCTACATAAGTTCTCGAGGAGGAAGACAGCATGCTGCCTTCCTCTTCTTTAGAGGAAAGGATAATAAAGGGGAAGGAAAATGAAAGAGTTTTATATCGATTGTGACGGTATCCGGCTTCATGCAAAACTGGAGCGGCCGGAAGGAGCGGAGCGAGGACCGCTTTGTATCCTGGTCCATGGTTTTACCGGACATATGGAGGAGGATCATATCATAGCTGCGAGTCAGGCTGTGCTGGAAGCCGGTGTATCCGTGCTTCGTGTGGAAATGTACGGCCACGGACAAAGTGACGGAACCTTCCGGGAGCATACCCTTTACAAGTGGCTGACCAATGCACTCTGCGTGATCCACTATGCCCGTTCTCTGGACTTTGTGACGGATCTTTATTTCATGGGGCATTCCCAGGGCGGTTTTCTGACCATGATGATCGGAGGCATGTGTCCCGATCTCCTTAAGGCAGTGATCCCTTTGTCTCCTGCATGGAGGATCCCGGAGCAGGCAAGAAAAGGTGAGCTTCTGGGTCAGAGTTTTGATCCGAAGAATGTGCCGGATCAGATCCGATCGGATGACTGGGTTTTAAACGGAGATTATATCCGTGCAGCTCAGACCCTGGATGAGAGGTCGCTGTTTCAACGGACGGGGATACCGGTCTGCATCATCCACGGCCATGAGGATGAGCTGATCGCTTATCAGGATGCCGAGCTGGCCGTACAGCTTTATCGAAATGCGGAGCTGGTGCCGGTCTTCGGTGCGGATCACTGCTTTACGGGGCACACAGAGGAACTGAAGGCTGCGATCCGTTCCTTCTTTGAAGCGGAAACGGATCAGGACAACACCCACAGATTTGACGGCGTGGGAAACTATTATCGGAGCGGTCGTCCGGGCTATTCGGAGGAACTGCTGAAGATGCTTTATGAGGATCATGGCCTGGCCAAGGCGAAAGCGGTAGCAGACATCGGCTCCGGAACGGGCATTTTCACGGGACAGATGATCCTGCGGGGAAGCACGGTCTACGCGGTGGAACCCAATGATGACATGCGCCGGGTTGCGGAAGAAGAGTTGGGAGGCTCCTCCTATTTTCATTCCGTCAAGGGAGATGCTTCCGATACCAACCTGCCGGATCACAGCGTGAATGCCGTTACGGCAGCCCAGGCCTTTCACTGGTTTGATGTGGAAGCCTTCCGGAAGGAATGTTCCCGGATCCTGACAAAAGACGGAAAGGTGTTCCTCATCTGGAACGTCCGTGACATGGAGGATCCGTTAAATGTGGAGCTGTACCGGCTTTATAAAAGGTATTGTCCGGAGTTCAAGGGCTTTGCCGGGGGCCTCAGAATGGAAGAGGATGATCCCCGTATCCGTCGGTTCTTCCGTGATCAATACATGACGGTGTGCCATGAGCATCCCCTGACCCTGGATCGGGAGCGTTTTATCGCCAGAAGCCTTTCCGGCTCCTATTCCCTGAAGGAAGGGGATCAGAACTATGATGCCTATATGGCGGAGCTTTTGAAGATCTACGAACGGTATGAGAAGGACGGACACGTGGTCCTTTCCAATCAGGCCGTGGCTTATATCGGGACGGTAGATTGAAGCATTAATACCTCAGGCAAAAAAATTGGATAAAAACCGACTAACAGTCGAAAAAGTACTTGACATATCCCGACAAGGGGTATATACTTTGATAAAACCGACCGTTAGTCGACAAACGAGGTTCAAAAATGAAAAATAAAGGTTCAAAGCGCAAAAATGAACTGTTGAAGATTGCGTATGAATTGTTCTTATCCCAAGGATACGAGAACACCAGTGTGGATGAGATCATCGAAAAAGCCGGGATTGCCAAGGGCACATATTATTACTATTTTCAGAGCAAGGAACAAATGCTCGAAGAGGTGATCGATATGATGATCGAGGCACAAAAGGAGCAGGCAGAGAAGATCATGGAGTCCGATCTGCCGATCCCTCAGAAGATCGTAGGGATCATTGCGTCTTATCGCCCGAAGTCCGATGAGAGTCCGATCCTCGAAACATTAAACAAGCCTGAGAATGTTTTGTTTCATGATAAGGTCAATAAAAAACTGCAGAGCAATGTGATACCGCTTCTTGCCAAGGTGACAGAGGACGGGATCGAAGAAGGGATCTTTCAGTGCTCCAATGTGGAGGAGCGGATCCGGATCCTGATCGTGATCAGTCAGGAACTGTTTGATGACGATCAGTTTACCCCTGCTGAGCTTGACGTTTTTATTGATGTTGCAGAGAAGATTTTAGGCGCAAAGGAGGGGACACTGGCATTCATTCGTCAATTATTTCAATGATTCATTGAAGTAAGGAGGTACGAATGGAGCATTATGAGTACAAGCCCGTCAGATTTTATATTCTTGTCTATCTGTTTACCTGGGGCTTCTGGTTTCTTGCATTGTTGTTAAAGGACACCCCTTTTATGTTTGCAGCCATGATCCTGGGGCTTTTGTCTCCCGGAACCATTGCGGTTGTTACGGTTATGACGTCCGGAAACAAAATGCTGAAGCAGGATCTGAAGCGGAAACTGGTGAGATTCTACAGGATCAAGCCCCTCAGCATTCTGGGTGCAGTGGCGATCTACGGTGGGATCGTCATCTGCTCGATCTTAACAAGTGTCCTCTTCGGAGGTTCTATCAGGCAGTTCAGTTTTACGGAGGATTTTTCCTTCTCCATTGCAGGCACCAGTGCACTCCTCACCATCCTGCTGGCATCGGTCATTGAAGAGGTGGGCTGGAGAGGCTACGGCGAGGATGCGGTGGGTTCGTATAACACCTGGTTTAAGGAATCCATCATCTTCGGCTGTATCTGGGGCTGCTGGCATCTGCCGCTGTTCCTGATCCCGGGCTCCTATCAGAATACTCTGACGGAGCTGGGGCCGTTTTATATGATCAACTTTCTGGTATGTACCATTCCGATGAATTTTATCCAGACCTGGGTATACATCAAAAACAACCGAAGCATGCTGGCAACGATCATTTTCCATCTGTTCATCAACTTTATGCAGGAGAAGATCGCCATGACTCCGGAAACGAAGTGTATTGAAACCATCTTCGTGGCTGTTGCGGCGATTATCCTGATCGTAACCAACAAAAAGCTTTTCTTCGGAAAAGAGCATATCGGCAGACTTCTCGAGGTGCAAAATGAATATGACAATTGCGCGGAAAAAGTCTGATTTCGGTAAATTCCTGCTCCTGTGGTCGGGAGAACTGATCTCGTCGATAGGCGGAGGGCTCACAAGCTTCGGCCTGGGAGTGTACATCTTTCAGAGAACCGGCAGTGCCTCTGCCACAACACTTGTGACGCTCCTCGGATTCCTGCCGACGTTACTCCTCAGCGTTCCTGCAGGTGTCCTGGCGGACCGGTTCGACAGAAGACTTCTTATGATGATCGGAGACGGTCTTTCGGCCCTGGGGATCGTTTATATCCTGATCTGCATGCTGACGGGAGAGGCAAGGCTCTGGCAGATCTGTCTGGGTGTATTTATCAGTTCGGTGTTCTCATCACTTTTGGAGCCGTCCTATCGGGCAACCATCACGGATCTGCTGACGAAGGAAGAGTATTCCAAGGCCAACGGCCTGGTTTCTCTGGCCGGGAGCTCCAGATATCTGTTTTCTCCCGTGATCGCAGGATTCCTGCTGAGTGTAAGCAACGTGAAGCTTTTACTGATCATTGATATCTGTACCTTTGTCCTGACCGTGATCAGTGCAGCTGTGGTCAGAAACAGTATCCGGTCAAAGCCGGTGGCAACCAAGGAACCGTTTTTCATCAGCATGAAGGAGGGCTGGAAGGCATTGACCTCCCGGAAAGGGATCCTGTTGCTTGTTCTGGTGTCTTCTGTCATTACAATGTTCATGGGAATGTTCCAGACACTGGCCGGTCCCTGTATCCTTTCATTCTGTGATGAGAAGACTTTGGGCATCGCCGAAACCGTCTGTGCAAGCGGAATGCTGGTATCGGGGCTTCTCCTGGGTATCCTGGGGATCAAAAAACATTATGTTGCAGTTCTTGCCGTTGCCCTTTCTCTGGCAGGAGTGTTTATGGCAGGCTTCGGACTGATTGAGAACATCTATACCATCTGTATATCCGGGTTTATGTTCTTTGCAATGCTTCCCTTTGCCAATAACTGTCTGGACTATCTGGCCAGGACCAATATCCCGGATGAAGTCCAGGGCAGAGCCTGGGGCCTCATCGGCTTTCTTTCGCAGATGGGCTATGTGGTGGCCTACGGTGTTTCCGGTGTAGCAGCAGATACCATCGGTAAGGTAACCGGTCTCGGCGTGGGCAGAGGCTCCGGAGCTGTGATCCTGTTTGCAGGGGCCTGCCTTGCGGTATCGGGGATCGGGATCCTGCTCATCAGGAGTATCCGGGAGCTGGAAAACAATCAAGAAGTATTAAGAGGTGTAAAAACATGAAAAATGAATTCGAGATCATCGAACTTCCCAAAGAGAAGTGGAAGGGCTATCCCATTCCCATGATCACACGGAGCGAAAGCTACTATGATGTGGAGATCGATCCTCTGGATCATGACGGCTGCACCATCAGGCTGATCCGAAAACCGGCGGAAGAGGAGATCACTCATGCACCGGAGGAATATGATTTTCCCGACGGTCTGTATCAGGATTACTGGGAAAATGCCAGGGCCTTCGGCGTTGTAGGTGAGGACGGAAAGCTTCTGGCCTGTATTGAAGTATGTCCGGAGGAATGGTCCAATCGTCTGATGGTCACGGAGCTCTGGGTGGATGAATCCATCCGCAGAAGAGGCGTGGCAAGCCGTCTCATGGACCGGGCAAAGGAAGTGGCAAAAGAACAGAAGCGCCGCACTGTGATCCTGGAGACTCAGTCTCACAATACGAAGGCCATTGCATTTTATCTTTCCCAGGGGTTTGAGATCATCGGGATAGATACCTGCTGTTATACGAACAATGATATCGGAAGAAAAGAGGTTCGGATCGATCTGGGATACTTCTTCCACAGAGAGGGGTGGCGCAGGGAAAAAGAATAATTGTCTTGACAGCTAATTCAAATTAGCCTATAATAAGGCTAAATCAAATTAGCCGACAAGGCAAGGAGTAAGAACATGAAGATAGTCATGATCAACGGACAGAACCATAAGGGAAGTACTTATCACATCGGAAGAATGCTGGCGGATAAGATCGGTACGGAAGCAGAGATCACGGAGTTTTTTCTGCCCCGGGATCTGGAGCATTTCTGCCTTGGCTGCTATTCCTGCATTGAAGATGAAACGAAATGTCCCTTTTATGAAGAGAAGGATCGGATCATGAAAGAAGTGGAAGCCGCCGATCTTCTGATCTTTACCACGCCCACCTATTGTCTCAGGGCTTCTGCGCCTATGAAGAGTTTTATTGATCTGACCTTTACTTACTGGATGGCCCATAAGCCCAGAAAGTGTATGTTCAATAAAAAAGCAGTTGTTATTTCAACTGCTTCAGGGAGTGGTGCCAAAAAGGCAGTGAAGGATGTGACGGATGCGTTACTGTATTGGGGCATTCCCTGCATCTATTCCTACGGCATCTGTATTCAGGCTATGAACTGGGCCGGTGTGAATGAAAAGAAGAAGCAGAAGATCGAACGGGATACTGCCAAAATGGCAGAAAAGATCCGTAAGAAAACACGTGTTATGCCCGGTCTCAAAACCAAAGGGCTCTTTTATCTCATGAGAATGATGCAAAAAGCAAACTTCGGTTCCGGCGAGACAGAACGTTTATATTGGGAGAAGAACGGTTGGCTGGATAAGGCCAGACCGTGGAAGTGATCAGGCCTGAAATGCATCTTACCGACAGATAATGCATTTCACCCCCAAAGCTATTGATGAAGCTTCAGCCATGGTTTATATTCGCCTTACCAAAAAGAAAGGCGGTATAGACTATGGCTGTTTTTTTACTGATCGTTTTACTGATCATCGAGATCGGATTCTCTGTTTACGGATTGACGGGGGCTTTTAAGAAAAATGAATGGGCTTTGCGGAGACTGATCGCAAAGGCGGTTCAGGCGGTTATATTTTTCCTGATGGTACTCCTTCCGGGGATCGACCTTTCCTTCCGGTTTTACGGACTCATTCTGATCCTTTTGATCCGGATCGTATTCTCCGTTGGTAAGGCGGTGATCCTTCGGAAAAATGAAGGGACCGAAAAGAAATGGATGATGATCCTCGGTACGTGTTTCGGCGTTCTTCTGTTAACCGTAAGTATGATCCCGGCGTTTTTCTTTGCGGATTATCACGGCAGAAAGACCACGGGAGACTATGAGGTGGGTGAGAGGCAGGCGATCCTGATCGATCCCTCCAGGGTTGAGGCTTTTGAGGATGACGGATCCCACCGGGAAGTTCCCGTGCATTTCTATTTTCCTGTATATGAAGAAGAGGCAGATGCCGAGGCGGCTGCACATTCCCTGCCCCTGGTCATCTTCTCTCATGGTGCCTTCGGTTATTATCAGAGCAATACTTCCACCTATATGGAGCTTGCTTCTCACGGCTATGTGGTAGTGAGCTTAGATCACCCGTATCATTCCTTTTTCACCAAGGATTCGGAGGGGAAGACCATCACGGTGGATCCGGAGTTCATCAGTACGGCAATGAAGCTCGGCGGGGATGATAACCCTTATTCCGAGGAGGAAACCTTTGAGATCTCTTCGAAATGGATGGAGCTCAGGATCGCAGATACCGGTTTTGTGATCGATAGGCTGAAAGAGGCTGCAACAACAGGTGAGCTTACGGATGATTGGTTCTTTACAAACGATCCGGAAGAGAGTATTGTGAAGGTGATGGAGCTTGCCGATCCGGAGAGGATCGGTGTGATGGGCCATTCTCTCGGCGGAGCTACGGCGGTCAGCATGGGAAGAAGATCGGATGTGAAGGCGGTGATCGACCTTGACGGCACCATGATCGGGGAACAGATCGGTGTTAAGGACGGTCAGCCGGTCATTAAGGAAGAACCCTATACCACGCCTCTTCTGGCCATCAACAGCGAGAAGCACGAGTTTGAGATCATAGAGGCTCAAAAGGTCAGCTATTCCTATGCCAACAACGTGGTTCTGGAACACGCAGAAGAGGGCCATGAGACCTATATTCCGGGCTCCGATCATATGAATTTCACGGACCTTCCGTTATTTGCCCCGGCTCTTGCAAAAATGCTGGGAACCGGAAGTGTGGATGCAGGGGAATGCATCGATCAGACCAACGCCCTGGTACTTTCATTTTTCGACTGTTACCTGAAGGGAGAGGGACAATTTAGTATATAGGAATAGTTTGTTTCGAAGAGCGAACCAAAATAATAAGGAAAGCTGCTGACAATGGAGATCAGGATCCGAACCATCAGAGAGAAGGAAAATGAATATATCGAGATCGGATGTCATAAGGTGGATCCGACCGTGGAAGAGCTGGTGCGTTTCATCAAGTCCAGACGCGGAAACATCGAGGCTTACCGGGAGGAGAAGCAGTACCGGATCCCTCTGGTGGATATCTTTTACGTGGAGTCAGTGGATGACCGGACCTTTATCTATCTGGAGCATGACTGCTACGAAGCAAAGAAACGCCTCTACGAATTCGAAGAGCTTCTGTCGGAAAGGCAGTTTGTCCGGATCTCCAAATCCGTGATCGTGAACCTGATGAAGGTAGAGGCGATCAAGCCTGCATTAAACGGTCGCTTTTTATGCCTCTTGGAGAACAAAGAAAAGGTGATCATTTCCAGAAAGTATGTGCCGGAAGTGAAAGAAAAACTGCAGAAGTAAGGGAAGACCATGAAAGATCATTTAAAAGAAGTATTGGGATCATTTTTCATCATTACAACGCTGATCTGCCTGGCAATGTTTGTTCTGGGACTCCTGTTCCGGCCGGAGCAGCAGTTTGGCTATGAGGCATTTCTTTATCCGGTGGTGTACGGAGCCATAGGCAGCATTCCGGGGCTCTTCATGTATGCGAAAAAGGAGATGAGTATTCAGCATGTGATCATCAGGAAAATGATCCAGCTCCTGCTCCTTGTGATCGCTTTTGTGGTCATGATCTTTGCGGGAAGCCCCGTAAGCCCCGAAAGGATCCTTACAGCCGCAGGAGTAGCGGTCAGTGTGATCGTGATCTTTGTCTGTGTTCATCTGATCGAGTGGCTCCTGGATCGCAGAACGGCACTGAAGATGACCGACGATCTGAAAAACTGGAAAGAAAACTATTTTGCTGAATTGGGAGGAAAAACAAATGTATGATCTTCAAAAGAAAAACTGGGTCAGGTTCTCT
>JAGACB010000041.1 GCA_017614345.1 Lachnospiraceae bacterium | reverse complement strand
CTTCTTTCCGCTGTATTACGGCTGATATTTCTCCCAAATCAGCTCAAATATACAGCGATTCTGAAGTTTCTTCATCTTTCGCTGTATCACACTTTGGCCGTCTCCAAATAGTCTTGGCTTTGACTACGATTTAAGAAGCTTCTTGGATTTCCGCAGTCACCACACTTTGGCCGTCTCCAAAAAATCCCGGCCATGACTACGATTTAAGAAGCTTCTTGGATTTCCGCAGTCACCACACTTTGGCCGTCTCCAAATAGTCTTGGCTTTGACTACGATTTAAGAAGCTTCTTCAGTTTCCGCAGTCACTAAGCCCATCTTATTCTCTCTGCCGAGAAAATTATAGCACGCCCCAAACAGGTCTGTCACTATCACTTTGGACAGGGAAAAAAGAATTCCCGAAGAAATTTAATGTGAAAACAGTCAATTACACAAAAACCCCCGTGCCGATATGATCGGTACAGGGGTTCAAAATCTTTCAAAGCAATGTTCTTCCGTCCAGAGCCCGGACCAGAGTCATCTCGTCGACGCACTCCAGGTCGCCGCCCACAGGGACGCCGTTGGCGATCCGGCTGACTTTGATGCCGGTGGGTTTGATGAGCCGGCTGATGTACATGGCGGTAGCCTCACCGTCCAAAGTGGAATTGGTGGCGATGATCACTTCCTCCACCTCGCCCTGAAGACGTACCAGAAGTTCCTTTAACCGGATGTCTCCGGGGCCGATGCCGAGAGACGAGCTGATGGCACCGTGAAGGACATGGTACACGCCGTTGTAGCGGCCGGTCTTTTCATATGCAGCCAGGTCCTGGGTGGTTTCCACCACCATGATCATGGCCTGATTTCTTCTGGGACTGCTGCAGATGGGACAGGTCTCGGTGTCCGTCAGGGTTCCGCAGACATTGCAGTAACGGATCTTCTTTTTGGCCTCGGTAATGGAATGAGCCAGGCGTTCCACATCCTCCTCATCCTGACGGATGATGTGAAAAGCAAGGCGCTGGGCCGTTTTGGGTCCGATCCCGGGAAGCTTCGAGAGTTCCCCGATGAGCGAGGACATCTCTCTTCCGTAGTAATCCATAAATACAACTCCTTGGATAAGATGAATAGTTTGTCTCTGTTGCAGGTCTGCTGACCTGCACCCCAGACAAACGGTTGCGACGATCAAGCGATGCTTAAGCGTCGTCGGTTGCCGATTCTTCGGATCTGCAACTTAGAAGGGCAGGTTCATGCCGCCGGTCATCTTCTGCATTACTTCATCACTTGCGTCCTGAGCCTTGCGCAGAGCCTCATTGACTGCTGCCATGATCAGGTCCTGAAGCATCTCAACATCCTCGGGATCTACTGCTTCGGGAGAGATCTTGATGGAGCGAAGCTCCTTCGCGCCGCTCACGGTTACCTCAACGGCGTTTCCGCCTGCGGTAGCTGTGAAATCCATCTCGTCAACTGCCTTCTGCTGCTCCTCCATCTGCTTACGCATCTTGGTTGCCTGCTTCATCAGGTTGCTCATGTTGCCGGGCATTGCTCCGCCCGGATATCCGCCTCTTTTTGCCATTTTGTGTTATTCCTCCTCCTGAGTGATTTCCATATTGATCCCCTTGATCCGCTCGCCTACGACCAGTCTGGTCTCGGGGGTCTGTTCCTGCTCCGCAACCTTGACAAATGTCACGTGCAGTTCCTTCTGACACAGCTCGGCGCAGGCCTCACTGATCAGTTCGGTAAAAGTATCAATGTGCGGGGTGATCAGAGAATAGCTCCAGGGGTCCACCTCCACCACATAGCCTTTTTCATTGTTGTAGGAAAGTTTCTTTCCGTTCAGCACCGCTCCGTGATAATGGGGGAGCGAGCGCAGAATGTTCAGCCACTGACCGCTTATCACCTGGTAGTCCTCATAGACTGCCTTCGGTACTTCCACGACACGGACATTCCCGGAAAATGTTCCCGAACCCGCATCGCTCTGACCGCCTACGCCTGCATTTCCCGCAGAGCCGCCTGCAGAAGCTTCCGCGCCGGTTCCTGCTCCGCTTGCGGAAGCATTTCCCTTAACGGCTACGCCGTTCTTGCAGATATCAGCCATCTGGGATTCCAGATCCGTGACTCTGGCCTGAAGGGCGTCCAGATTCTCCTCCATGACCGGCATCATCATCCGGATCAGGGCGATCTCCATGATGACACGCTTGGAAACTGCGTAGCGCAGCTGGTTGGACAGATCGGACAAATGCCGGATGTAACGGATCAGCATCTCCGGATCCATTTTCATGGCTTCCTCACGGAGAAGCTTCATATTGTCCCCGGACATATCGATCAGTTCCTCTGCATCCGCTGCCGTCTGAAGCAGCAGGAGATTCCTGAGATACAGGGTGAAGTCGATGACGAACTGATTTAAGTCACGTCCCTGCTCCAAAATGCTCTCCGTCAGGTGCACACAGCCGGAGACATCCTTCTCCAGAAGGCAGGTCAGCATCTTGGAAAATACCTCCCTGTCCACCGCACCCAACACATCCAGCACGTTGTCGTAGGTCAGCTGCTCGTCAAAGTAGAAGGTCATGCACTGCTCTAAGAGACTTAAGGCGTCTCGCATGGAGCCGTCTGCCACCTTGGCAATGTAGGCAAGGGCCTTCTCCTCGGCCTTGATGCCTTCTGCATCCGTCAGCATCTTCAGCTGTTCCCGGATGGTCTGGTTGCCGATCCGACGGAAATCGTAACGCTGGCAGCGTGACAAAATGGTGATGGGAATGGCCTGAGGCTCAGTGGTTGCAAGAATAAAGATCACATATTCCGGCGGCTCTTCCAGTGTCTTTAAGAAGGCATTGAAGGCTGCCTTGGAAAGCATGTGGACCTCATCGATGATGTATACCCGGTATTTTCCCTCCGAAGGAGTATACTGGATCTCCTCACGGATGTTCCGGATGTCCTCCACACCGTTGTTGGAGGCTGCGTCAAACTCGGTCACGTTCATGGAGGATCCGTTCAGGATCGCCTTGCAGACCGCACATTCATTACAGGGACTTCCGTCCTCTCTCGGGTGTTCACAGTTCACTGCCCGGGCCAGGATCTTGGCCGCAGTGGTCTTACCGGTTCCCCGGGTCCCGCAGAACAGATAGGCGTGGCCCACCTTGCCGGTGACCACCTGGTTCTGCAGTGTCCTGGTGATATGCTCCTGTCCGCGGATCTCCGAAAACGCCAGAGGTCTCCATTTGCGGTACAGTGCCTTATAACTTTCGCTCATATATACTGCTCTTTTCAATTTACAAATAATAAGGAATAGTTTGCCAAGCTTCGCTCGGCAAACGGATTGCGCCGATTAAGCTCCGCTTAATCGACGATTGTTGCAGGTCTTTCAGACCTGCAACTTAATCTCCGAAGCTGATTCCTATCATTCTTGCCTGCTGAATGATATCGCACTCCGGATCCACTACCTTCAGTTTTCCGGCGATCTCGCTTAAGGGAAGATGGGTAATGACATCGTTCTGGCTTACGACCAGTGCGCCGAACTCTTTTCTCATGATCATACCGGCTGCGTAAGCACCCAGTCTGGAGGAAAGCACGCGGTCATAAGGGCAGGGAGATCCGCCGCGCTGCATATGGCCGGGAACGGTCACACGAACCTCCTGACCGGTCAGTCTGGTGATGTCTGCTCCGATCTCGTAAGCGATGGAAGGATATACGGACTGCTCTGCTTTCTTCTTCCGCTCCTTCTTGCTGAGGGCTGCAGTCTCCTTGGAGATCGCACCTTCCGCAACTGCCAGGATGGAGAAAAGCTTACCCTGCTTCTCTCTCTGACGGATGGCCTCAGCCACCACATTGATATCATAAGGGATCTCCGGCAGGAGGATAATGTCGGCGCCGCCGGCAATTCCGGCATGGAGCGTAAGCCATCCTACCTTATGTCCCATGACTTCCACGATAAATACCCGGCTGTGGGATGCAGCCGTAGTATGGATGCAGTCAATGGCATTGGTCGCCACATTTAATGCACTCTCAAATCCGAAGGTGATATCCGTGCCCCAAAGGTCATTGTCAATGGTCTTGGGCAGACCGATCACGTTAAGGCCTTCCTGAGACAGCAGATTGGCCGTCTTCTGGCTTCCGTTTCCGCCAAGCACCACCAGGCAGTCCAGCTTCAACTTATTGTAAGTGGACTTCATGGCCTTCACCTTGTCAAGACCGTTCTCATCCGGAACCGTCATCATCTTGAAGGGCTGTCTGGAGCTTCCCAGAATGGTGCCGCCCTCCGTCAGGATCCCGGAGAAATCCGAAGGGCTCATGACCCTGTAATTCTCATACATCAGTCCCTTATAACCGTCCAGAAAGCCGATGATCTTCACATCTTTTACATTCGTATACAGAGCCTTTGCCACGCCTCGCATGGTCGCATTCAGACTCTGACAGTCTCCGCCGCTGGTAAGGATACCTACATTCAGTGCCATTTTGATATCTCCCTTCTCATTTGTACCGAAATTGTTTCAGTTACTGACTTAGCATACCACGAAAACGGCATTTTTTCATCCACTTTTTTTGGAAAATGATCATTCCTCATCATCAAAAAGTGTCCAGGTAAGCATTCCCCGAAAGAGCGCCTGACAGCACTTAAACTCGTTTCGATCCTCCGGGAAATTACAGAAGATAAAGGCTTTCTGATAGTTCTCCCATCCGTTCCACTCGGAAGCATTCTCTTCCATCATGATCTTCATGGGTGCTTCCTGCCGGAATTCCGAAAGGCGGCCCAGGCAGCTCCGAAGGACCGTATAATACCCGGTCCAGGCCGTGTTCCGGAAGGAAAGGTACTCCTGATAGGGAAGAAAAGCATCTCCGTACACCCCTGCCTTCTCCTCAAAAAAACGGTCCAGCTGTGTCAGGGCCGTGGGATCATCCGTTTCTGTCCCGGGATCCTCATGGTCTCCCAGCGAAAGCAGCCTGATCACACTTTCCATGTTCAAGTCCATATCCAGCATCGAAAGCTTAAGCACACAGGTCACGGCTGAAGTAAGGAGGTCCCTCTCCGCCCGGAGCAATTCAGGATCCTTTCCGCACTCCTCTGAGGGCTCGGTATGAGCCAGGATCGTGGTGACCATTTCCCCCACATCCCGGGGAGAGATCAGAAACCAGAACGGATTCAGGTGGCTGCTGTGATCGGGATCCGTAAAATCAACCGTTGCAATATGGAAGCCGTTCTTCTTCATGCGTTCCTCAAACTGCTCCTGCAGGCGTCCGCCGTGATCGATAATAATGTCGGAATAAACCATAGTATCTTTTTCCTCTGCATCTGTTCCTTCAGAATCTGTATCTATCCTTCAGAATCTGTATCTCTGTCTTCTGTATCTTATCCGCTTATCAGCTCAGAAACGGAGCATTCCGGTCATAATCCGAGATCTCCGTAACCTCCACCGGCAAAACCAGCCCGATCTTCTCCTCCAGATAGTTTAACTGCTTTGAATGCCCGTCATTCCCGCTCCGGTCGATCATGTAGAGATGTTCCGTCCCGTCCTCCAAAGAGAGAAATGCATTTCCGATGCCCGCAGGTACCAGGATCGCAAGACCGTTTTCCCCGGAAAGCTCCACAGCCTCCCATTTCAGATAAGTCTCCGAACCGGGCCTTAAGTCCACCACATAGTTCAGACCCCGGCGTCGTCATTTTCATAACAGACGCCAAACTTACACTTGGATCATACTACATAAATATAGCGAAT